>DXAP01000028.1 GCA_019116985.1 Candidatus Ligilactobacillus excrementavium
TAGAAAATATGTTGGTTTATATGTGATGTCTGTTCTTAAAAATTCTGACTTTGCGGATGTATTAAAAGTTGGTGATGTAGTAACACAAGTCAATGGACATCATTATAATAATTCTACTGAGTATATCCGTGCTATTAAAGATATTCCAGTCCAACAAAAAGTTGATGTAACCTATGAGCGTGGCAACAAAGAAAAGTCAACTTCAGGTAATTTGGTAAAATTACCAAATAGTTCGCGTCATGGTTTAGGAATTACGTTAACTGATCGCACTAAGACTTATAGCAAGGTCCCGATTTCGACCGATATGCAAAATATTGGTGGACCTTCTGCCGGATTGATGTTGACATTACAAATGTATAGTCAGCTTAGCAATAAAAATTTATTGAAAGGGCAGAAGATAGCCGGTACTGGAACTATCGAATCAGATGGCCAAGTTGGTCAAATTGGCGGCATAGAACAGAAAGTTGTTGCTGCCAAAAATTCAAAAGCGGATGTTTTTATGGTTCCCAATGAACCCAAATTGAGGAAACAAAATAATTATAAAGTTGCTAAAAAAACTGCAAGTGAAATTAATGCTAAGATGCAAATCGTTCCGGTCAAAAATGTTTCGCAGGCAATATCTTTTTTAGAAAATACTAAATAAAAAAGGGAAATTTAAAACATAAATTTCTCTTTTTTGCGTATATAATCATATAAGCTGAAAGGATAATGCCTATGGAAAAAATAAGTGATTTGTGGGAAGAGTATAAAAATAAGTTTATTTTTGTTGGTGTGTGCGTCTTAGTTTTATTGCTTCTTTTAATGCCAAAAATCAAGGAAACCTTTCTCAATGACAATGGTATGGAAATGCAGAGCCAAAGTGGGTATGATCTAGAGCAGGATAATAATAGTAATGCGCTGTCTACATCTACCCAGGTTCAGTCAAGTATGCCATCTTCTGTGTCGCAAGTAGAAAATAGCAAATCCAAAATTCAAGTCGATGTTAAAGGAGCAGTTAAAAATCCAGGGGTGATCACTGTACAGGCCAATCAGAGGGTTGATGTCGTAATTAAAAAAGCGGGTGGAATAAAAAAAGATGCCGATCTAAACCAAGTGAATCTATCGCATAAGTTAGCGGATCAGATGTTGGTATATATTCCGGTTAAAGGCGACGAGACTCAAATAAATAGTCCAGTTTTAGTCAAGAATGACAAAAATGATACTTCTGAGACTTCTCAAGCTGATGGAGAAGAAACTGCTTCTAGTGGTACTTCAGATGAAGGAATCGACCAGCCAGATGGTAATGAGAAGATCAATATAAATTTAGCACCTAAAGAAAAACTAACAGAGTTAAATGGTATCGGAGATAAGAAGGCAGATCAAATTGTTGCGTACAGGCAAGAAAAAGGAAGCTTTAAAACAATTGAAGATCTAAAGAATGTTTCGGGAATAGGTGACAAAATTTTTGAAAGTCTATCTGATGAAATTACAATTAAATAAATTATGATAAGTTAAAAGTTACTTTAACTTAATAACAAAAAAATTAATTATGCTATACTTATTTAAACAAGTAAAAGGAGAAAAATTTATGGTTGAAGAAAGGATACCTTGGAATCAGTATTTTATGACACAAGCAGTTTTGTTATCTACAAGAAGCACATGTAAACGTCTTTCCGTTGGTGCAATTTTAGTACGAGATAAAAGAATAATTGCAGGTGGCTATAATGGTTCGGTGTCGGGGGATGTACATTGCATTGACGATGACTGTTATTTAGTCGATGGTCATTGTGTGCGAACTATTCATGCCGAAATGAATGCTATTTTGCAATGTGCAAAATTTGGTGTAGCAACAGGTGGATCAGAGATTTATGTAACAGATTTCCCCTGCTTGCAGTGTACAAAAATGCTCTTACAAGCTGGCATTCAAAAAATTTATTATTTACGAAATTATCACAATGATCCGTATGCCGTTTCTCTTTTAAAAAGAAAAAACGTTACTGTTCAAGAAGTCAGGATCGATGAAAAATATTTAAACGATATTTTTACTGATGAACATTTCCGACCAAAGGAGAAGTAATAACCCGTCAATATTATCTTTTCTTTTTATCAATAGATGCTGTATTTTTAGCATTTATTATTTTTGCGCATTCTTTATTATGGACACTATTGTGGGTGTTATTGCAGTTTCGTATTTGGAAGCTAAAAAGAAAAGTGATTTTTGCGATTAATTTGCTTTTTTGTTTAATTTGGGCAAGTTACCTTATCTTATGGCAAAATAATATGCAAAATAGGACTTTAAATAATGAGATCGAAGTTAATCAAATGGGAGTGTTTTTAGAACCCGATGATTATACTATCAGTGGTGATTTGCTAAAGTTTACAGGTAAATCTCTGAGTAAAAAGCAACAGATCTTAGTTTATTATCGTTTTAAAACGGAAGAAGAGAAAAAACAATTTGCTAAAATACACACTCCAGTTTTTGTTCAGATCAGCGGAAAAATGAACGGGATCCGTGGACCTACGAATGAAAATGAGTTTGACTTTCGTCAATATATGGCAGGAAAAAATGTATTTAACCAATTGCAGGCTAAACAAATAAAAACTTTTACTAAATTTCACAGAAATACTATCTTTTCTGTTTTTCATAGTTTACGAAAGAAAATAATTGATTACTTAGACAAAATGCCACAACCTTTAGGCTGGTTTATCCAAGTTTTACTAATAGGATACCAAAGTGAAAATTTCCAAGACTCAATGGATCAAATAAATAAGCTAGGCTTACTCTATCTTTTCACATTATCAGGGATGCATGTTTATTATCTGATTAGCATTGTTCGTTATGTGACAAGAAAAATCTGGGTAACTAAAGAAACTGCTGATTTAATTTTATTATTTTTGTTGCCGATTTACGGTATAATAGGTGGCGGTTCATTAGGCTTATTGCGTTCACTTTCTATGTCCTGGTTACATATTTTTAGTTCACGATGTGGATCATGGAAAATGTCAGGCATTGAAACTTGGTCTTTTGTATTGTTGTTGAATTTGCTGATAACGCCTATGGCTGTTTTTTCTTTGGGGGCTCAGCTCAGTTATTTATTAACATTAATTTTGATGTTTAGTCAGGAAAAAGATCAGTTTTTGATTGGTGCTAAGATGGGGGGCTTTACGCTACCGTTAGTACTTTGGCATGTTTTTACTTGGAACATTTGGACGATTCCATTATCGATCATGATCGGCCCTTTTTTTGACTGGATAATTTTTCCAGTCGTGGTAATTGGAGCCATTTTTGTCCCTTTTAGACCAATATGTAATGCGATCTTGGTCTTAGTACAGCATTTTTTTGCATGGGGAGCAAGTGTTCCTGGTACAATAATATTTGGTAAACCACCGTTGATATTTATCTTTATTTGGTTAGGGTCAATGCTTTGGCTAGAGGTTAGTAAGAAAAAGAAAATGAAAATCACTTATATTTTGATTTCTTATCTATTAGCATTTTGCTGGATTCATTTTCCCCTCGAAAGTGAAGTGACATATTTTGACATTGGTCAAGGAGATTGTTCGCTTATTAAAACGAAGTTTAACCGTGATGTTTTCTTGATCGATACAGGTGGTCGTTTATCATTTAATACTCAGAAGTGGCAAGTTAGAAATAGTAGAACAAATGGCGAAACAGTCGTGGTAAATTACTTGCACAGTAAAGGTATTTCAAGAATTGACCGGTTATATCTAACTCATCAAGACACAGATCATGTTGGAAATTTTCCTAGCATTAGTCAAAATATAAAGATCAAAAGACTCTATGTACCTGCAGGTATGGAAAAATTAGCTAGTTTTCAAGATCGTTTAAGAAACTCAAAAATAAAGCCACAGGTCGTTACACCAGTAACTGATCAAAATAGCGAATTTCCAATTCAAATTTTACACCCATTTGAAAGCGGCGCGGGAAAGAATGAAGATTCACTGGTGTTATTGTATCGTATGAGAGGGCAGGACTTTTTGTTTACAGGGGATCTAGATCAAGCAAATGAACTTAAGGTCATTCAAAAATATCCAGCTTTAACTGCTGATGTTATGAAAACGGGACATCATGGCAGTAAAACATCGAGCGCACCAGCCTTTATCGAGCACCTAAATCCTAAATTAGCAATTATTTCCGCAGGGCGAAATAATCGTTATGGACATCCTAATGCAGAAACATTAGTGACTTTGAAAAAGAATAATGTCCCTTTTGTTATAACTGCACAGAGTGGAATGATCAAGTTAAAAGTTGATCAGCGAAAAAAATTTAAAATTGAAACATTTGATCAAACAGACATTAAAGTGAAGAAGGGAAAAAATGAAAGTTCAGCAGACCATTAACAATATTGCAAATGGAAAAATCGCACCAGTGTATGTAGCGTTGGGAACAGAAAACTATTTGCAAGATAAATTTAAAGATTATTTGTTAAGCTTAATACCAGAAGAACAACAGGAATTTAATATTGGTCGTTATGATATGGAAAGTGTTAATTTATCAGTTGCTTTAAATGATGCGATGTCATTACCTTTTTTTGGAGACTATCGGCTAGTAGTTATTGAGCGGCCTTATTTTTTGACGGGTTCACGTCAAAAGAACTCTTTAGATCATGATTTAGATAGCTTTTTAAAATATTTAAAGAATCCAGAATCGGCCACGATATTATTGATCATGGCACCTTATCCTAAACTTGATGAGCGAAAAAAATTAACCAAGCAACTAAGAAAAACAGCTGAGTTTGTAGAATGTGCTCCTTTAAAGGAAAGGGAAGTCCGAGCTTTTTTGTCTTCACATTTGCAAAAAAAAGGTTGGCAATTAAAGCCAGATGCGCTTGAATTGTTGTTGGAAAGAACTGGAGCTGAGTTAACCTCGATCATGAATGAATTACCTAAGTTACTTTTGGCAACGAAAGATACAAAAGTTATTAGTAAGGATGATGTTGCAGGGTTAGTGGCACGTTCTTTTGAGCAAAATGTATTTGACTTAGTTGATTTGGTTTTAGGTCGAAAGGTTAAAGAAGCGTTGGCAATGTATCAAGAATTGTTATTACAAAAAGAAGAACCAATAAAAATCAACGCAATTTTAGAGGGGCAATTTAGGTTAATGCTACAAGCGATGATCTTACGTGAGCATGGCTATGACCAAGGTAGCATTGCAAAACAGTTGAAGGCTCATCCTTATCGAGTTAAGTTAGCTTTGCAAAAAAATCGTCAGTTTAAAAGAAACGATTTGCAAAATGCATATACAGGGTTAGTTCATGTTGAAGAAAAGATGAAATCTTCTTCCATCGATCCAGAATTATTGTTCCAACTTTTTTTATTGAATTTTAGTCAGCATAGAAACGTTGCTTGATTTCAAACAAAAAGGGGCTGGGACAAAACTAGCCTTTATAAATAAAATTGGATGCAGAAATCGAATTTTGATTTCTGCATCCAATTTTTTCATTTTTATGTAGCACAGAGTCTCTAACCCTGCTATTCTATAAGTGTCCAATCCCAAGACAGAAAGGATAGATACTCTGTGTACAAAAATTATAACATGAATCAGGAATCTTTAGAGGTCCAAATTCCATATACTTATACAATTCGCCCAGATCATATTGTGAGGATCATCAGTGATTTCGTTGACAGTTTGCCGTTAGACATGTTACTAAAAAACACTCCCCACACTGGTCGGAGAGCTTTTCACCCTGCAATGTTGCTTAAAATGACGCTTTATGCTTATTCACAAGGTCAGACTTCCGGTCGCAAGATCCAAGCAATGAATGAAGATAACTTGCCGATGAAATGGTTAACTCAAGACACTTCAATTAGTTATCGAACTATCAATCGTTTTCGCGTTGCTTCTTCGACGCAAGGCTTGATCAAGCAAATGTATCTCTCTTTTTACGCTCAATTGAAAGAACAAGATTTGGTTTCTGATGAGGCAATTTTTGTTGATGGAACTAAAATCAAGGCCGATGCCAATAAATATTCTTTTGTTTGGCGTAAAGCAACTGAAAAAAACGAGGCCAAGTTGGATCAAAAAACAAGTGACTTATATGATGAAATGATCCAAGCAGGTGTTGATACTTCAATTGAAGCGGAAGAAGGACTTTCACCCCAACAACTGCAGCAGTTGGCGACAGATTTAGATCATCAAATCAGTGACTTGGACGAAGAGGTCAGCCAAGAAAAAACGCCGCAGCCTGGTGGTTCTCCTAGTAAGCGCCGCCGGCGCAAACTTAAAAAGTATCGCCACAAAATCACCACAGACTTCTTACCGAGAAAGCAAAAATATACTATTTATAATGCAACTTTCCAAGGTAGAAATAGTTTTTCCAAAACAGATCTCGATGCCACTTTTATGCGGATGAAAGAAGATTCCATGAGGAATGGTCAACTGAAACCCGGGTATAATCTGCAAATTGCCACCAATAATCAGTATGTCTTGAACTATCAAGTTTTTCCTAATCCGACAGACACGCGAACCTTTATCCCGTTTTTAAAGTCAACAGCGATTTTAAATGACTTCTCGTATGTCGTGGCTGACGCTGGTTATGGTAGTGAAAGCAACTATGGTGCGCTCATAGATGATTTAGAAAAAACGCCTTTAATTCCTTATGGCATGATGCTTAAAGAAGAAAAGAAGAAATTTAAAAATGATCCGACCAAATCAGCAAACTGGGATTATAATGCCGCAGATGATTTTTATGTTGATTATCAAGGGGTTTATTTCAGTTTTAAGAATTATAGTATCCGACATGATAAATATGGTTTTGAGCGTAAGTTCAAAATCTACGAAGCTGATAGAAATCAGCCAACGGCTGAACTAGATCAACTAGCTAAAACTCCCAAAGGACGGCAAAGAAAGATCTATTATAATCCGGCTTGGGAATACTTTAAAAACTACACTAAAGAAAAACTTTCAGATCCTGAACTGAAGAACATTTATGGTCAAAGAAAAATAGATGTTGAGTCAGTTTTCGGAAATCTGAAAGGTAATTTTGCGTTCCATCGAGTTCACGTTCGAGGCAAAGAAGCAGTTTCAAACGAACTTGGATTGATGTTAATGGCGTTAAACTTAACCAAAATGGTTAAGTTTAATCAACTAAATTCCCCCTTTGGAACAAAGAAAAAATCATGTCAAAGAAATAACACGAAATTTTCTCAAATTCAGAAAATTTCGTGTTATTTTTATCCAAACTGTGAACGTTTTGTCCCAGTCCCTTAATAGAATTATTTGGCTAAACGAGCAGCCATACGTGATTTATCACGAGCAGCCTTGTTTGCTTTGATCAAGCCTTTTGAATGAGCCTTGTCGACTGCGGAAACTGCTTGGTTGAATAATTCTTCAACGTTGTCAGCACCAGCTGTCTTAGCATTTTCAAACTTTTTAACTGCACTACGCATTTCACTTAATTGAGCAGTGTTACGTACATTAGCTTTTTCGTTTGTTTTAACACGGTTCATTGCGGATTTAATAATTGGCATCGATGTCACCTCACTTGTGTGATTCCCTTAAGTAATCATTGAATTTAACATCAACAATTATACAAGGGCAATAATAACATTGCAATAAAAATCGTATATAACACAGGAAAAACTTCTATTTTATTTTCTATTATTAATTTTGAATTATGTTAAATATCGCGATCGTAGGTAGTTTTGGATAAAAAAGCTTGCAAATAATAAAGGGGTTTAGTATAGTATAAGTCGTACGT
>DXAP01000029.1 GCA_019116985.1 Candidatus Ligilactobacillus excrementavium
ATGAATAACATTAACTATTTACAACTCTAGAGTTGTATATATGATACAGGTGATGAGTCTATTTCCCAATAATAGTGCCTACTTATTAGAGAATTTAATTCTTTTTATTTTGGATATTACATAGGAAAAAACGATACAAATAATTAATCTTGATACGGACAAAAGCCATGGAAAAACAATTACCAAATCGGTAGTAGAAGGCTCATTGGGCAATTATTCTTCTAGTAATGCCGGCAAGTATAATCTCTTTTAGGATCATAAAATCTATGATCCATCATGTAGCACTACACTATTTAATAGTCCCCAAAGCCATTGGCCCCGTTGTAATTTTTTTAACAAAATTCTGCCATCTTTCGATAACTGGCCATAGATAGATAGTTTCCTCAGAGAGTGAATAATAGCTAGTATTTCTTTATCTTGAGATGTTTTTGGTTCATTTATTTTATTGATAGTATTAAGAATAAGGCTTTTTTCATTATCATTTAAGTTTGGATGTTCTTCTTTAAATTTTAAAAGCTCTTGCTTTTTATTTTTTTTAAATATGCCCATTAGTGTCACATCCTTTGATATTCAACTAACCAAAACTTGCCTCTAATATTACCACTATTGTTTACTCACTGCTTTTCTCAACAGCGATAGATTATTTTTCATGGCAAAATTTCTAAAAACTCCTAGAATAAATTTTAGCAAATGAAAATCAACTGACAAGCTAAGGATGGTTTAAAAAAATCCAAAATAAACTGCTATGAATAACAAAATTAATTTATACTAAAGAATTTACCTGCCTATTCTGCAACGGTTAGGAGGCACTAATTTTATATCAAAAACCTAACTATCCCACTTATGGTCGGCTTACTAACCGACTGATTTGCTGACACCATAAACACCACAAGTAAAACAAAATAGGCAACATCTAGCCCACTAAAAATAGCCCTCAAAGTTCGCATCTGTCGAGGGCTTTGGCGTTAATTTTATTCCAAAACTTAATTGCAACTAAAGTATAGCATCATTTGCAAAATGTGTTATTCTTTGAGTTGTGATCACAAGGCTTTGGATATTTGTTCGTGTTATTAGAAGTATAGAGTTCCGTGAAATTGCATAACCACGACTTGAAAAACTTTCAAGTATTCTAACAAGCATAAATAGGAGTCTCATTATCATGATCTATCCCTTTTAGTCAGAAACTTACTACTCACTTTTATTTTTACATATCAACGTTTATTAAACTGCAATAATGCATATGCCAAAAACAATACTTGGAGCAAAACGATCCCCCATGAAAAATTATGTGTCATATATTCATAAATAACGCTCAATATCACTAAGACAATAACTACAATGGCAATCCACATATTTTTGCTCATTTAAAACACCTATCTCTTCTTTGACCAGGGCAGCCGACTACAAGGAACATCTTTCTAACTTAATTATACCGGAGATTTTAAATACCTCCAAATAACACGATTAATTAAAACTTATTCACTCATAACCTTTTGTAATAATAAGCGTCCAATGTCTTGCTGTAGTTTCAATGCTGCGTGATGCTGCGTCGTCGCTTTGTCAAACTTAGTGAGGACAACACAATCAAACCACGTTTGTTCTAATTGGATCCTCGCACAATCATGTTCCACATTAGCTAAATCTCCAGTTTTATTGAAAGTATCTCCAACAAATTGCAAAACATCGGCATAATAAACAAGCTTTGTGCGGTCAGTTTGTTCATGTAAAGACGTTTGACAAAGCTGCGTGAATTCATTTGCCCCGTCAAACAACGCCTGCCACGCAGGTAAAAGTGCTTCGGCGGTCAAAAAATTATCTTGTCCATCGACAACAGGGGCAATAAAATAACGCTGTAACTGCATGTCTGGATATTTTTCTGCTAACCAATCATTGATATTGCCCCTCCCAAATCGATCTAATAACACATTAGCAGCCGTATTATCGGAAGTAGATAACATCAAAGCTAAAACATCACGTAAACTCCACTCATTTTGTGACAAATGATGCATCACTCCCGCGCCTGGAACTCGCTGTTTGGGACTAACAGTTAATTTTTCTTGCAACATCTCGGGATTCTTTTCCCACGCACATTTGACATAGTCAGCGATCCCAATTTTTAGCAAACTAGCTCCTGGAAAAACCTCCTGTTCTCTATACGCGAAAGTTTTTCTTGTCTGGTCTTGGATCAAAACAGACACAAGACAACTCTCTTGTTGCACACGTTTAGTCAACGCTAAAGCTAAATCACCGTCTAATCCTGCCATCTTTGCCCCTCACTTTTTCATTTATATTTATTTATTCGGCCATAAATTCTGCCTGTAAATATTTGCCCGTGAACGAACTTGCGTTGTTACACAACTGTTGTATCGTACCCGCAACTAAAATTTGGCCACCCTGCTGACCACCTTTTGGTCCTAGATCCAGACAATAATCTGCATTAGCGATCATCTGCAAGTTATGTTCGATCACGATGATCGTAGCCCCTTGACTTAGCAAACGTTCAAATACATCCAGCAAAACTTCAACGTCTTTAGGATGTAATCCGACTGTCGGCTCATCAAAGACAAACAAAGTACCCTTTTGTTCATGCCCCATTTGAGCTGCGAGTTTTAGCCGCTGAGCTTCACCACCTGATAAAGCTGGCGTACCTTCACCTAATATCAAGTAACCCAAACCGATCTCATTTAGTAACTTTAGTGTTTGATAAATTACTGGTTGGTTTTCAAAAACAGATAAGGCCTCGGCAATACTTAAATTCAAAATATCAGCGATCGAATAACCATTCCACTTAACCTGTTGCGTATCTTCGTTATATCTCAAACCACCACAAGTTGGGCAAGTCTCTTCCATATCTGGTAAATACTGTATATCTAAGTTGATCACACCGGTCCCTTTACAGGTCGGGCATGCACCTGCCTTAACGTTATACGAAAAACGACTGGCAGTAAATTTCTTTTTCCTGGCTGCAGGAGTTGCTGCAAATAATGACCTGATGTGGTCAAATACTCCTGAATAAGTTGCTACAGTTGAACGCACATTTTTACCAACTGGTGTAGAATCGATCATTTTAACAGTTTTGATTTGTTCATTATCTAATCGATCTACATGCGTTGGCAGTGAAGCTCCCTTTTGTTGGGCTTTTATCGCTGGGATCAGGGAATCTAAGACTAAACTAGTTTTACCTGCACCGGAAAAGCCCGAAACGACCGACAAACGTTGCAATGGAAAATCAGCTGTCACGTCATGCAAATTAAATTTGTCAGTCACATGTAAACCAATTCTCCCTTGGTCAAAAATGTGTTCTTTTGCGCTAACTTGTCTTTGTGATAGTTTTTTAGTATGGGTCAAGTATGGCGCGATCAAGGAATTTGGGTCATTCTTAATTTCAGCTGGAGTTCCTTGTGCGATAATTTGGCCACCGATTTTCCCAGCACCTGGACCAGTTTCAATAATATAATCACTGGCTGCAATAATCGTTGGGTCATGTTCGACTACGACCACTGAATTACCCATTTCAACTAAGCGATGCATAATATCGATCAAACCAGTTACATTGGCCGGATGCAGACCGATCGAAGGTTCATCCAAAACATACAAGACCCCTGTTGTCTGACTATGCAAAGTTTTAACTAACTGTATCCGTTGCAATTCACCCGTGGATAAAGAAGCACTTGGACGGTCTAATGACAAATAATTTAAACCAAGCTCTAATAAAGGAGTAAGGGACTGAGTCAATTCTTTAGTAATTTGTTGTGCCATTTCCTGCATATTTTCGGGTAAATGGCCTACCAACTCGTTTACAAATTGAGCTAGACGCTCTAAAGTCGTTGCACTGACTTCAGCAATGTTTTTGCCATCCAACAAACTTGTTAACAGATGCGGTGCTACACGTGTTCCCTGACATGTCGGGCATACAGCAAAGTTATAAAAACGATTTAAACGTGCTAATGTTCGTTCATTCGTTGAATTTTTAGCGGTATCTTCAACTGCTTGATAAGCATTTTCATATAAAGCATGGTCCATATTAAAGACTCGCCCAGTTGATGATGGGATCGAGATCTTGTATTGTTTCTTTTCACCATGCAAAACCAAATCTTTTTCGTGAGCGGTAAGATCCTGATACGGCACGTCGATCCGGACCCCCATTTGTTCGATCACATAGGGCATGAAATTTCTACCTGGTAAATGCCAGGAAGCTACCGCTCCATCTTCCAGTGACTTACTTGGATCTCCAATTAGTGTTTGCGGATCGATCTGTCGAATTTGACCACTACCTCCACATGTTGGACACGCACCACCAGAATTGAAGGCAAAGTCTTCAGCAGATGGGACTGCAAATTTCACCCCACAGACCGGACAGCTGATTTTCCCCATTTCATCACCACTAACAGCCATTTTACGGGCAATCTCGATTGTCGGTGATATCTGATGACCATTGGGACAGCGGTGAGATGCTAAACGAGAAAACATTAGTCGCGCAACGTTCAAAGTCTCGGTCATAGTACCGACCGTCGAGCGACTGCCTGGCACACTAGGACGTTGTCGCAAAGCAATCGCTGCTGGTAAATATCTAACCGCTGAAACTTGAGCAGGACTTGCCTGGGTAACTCTTCTTCTCGTATAAGTCGACAACGCGCTTAAATAACGCCGTGAACCCTCGGAATACAAAACTCCTAAAGCTAAAGAAGACTTACCTGAACCTGATAGACCAGAAATCGACACAACTTGGTGGAGCGGGACATCAATATCAATATGTTTCAAATTGTGTACATAGGCATCCCTGACTTCAATTTTCATAGGGAGCGAATTTTCATAGTTACGCACATCATCACCTCAATCTACAGATACTTTTCATACTTTAGGCATAACCATTTTAACCATAAATCGCTTTGATTTTATGTTAATTCATTTTAGTATCGATATCTAGCCAAAAGAAACAAGAGTAAGACAAAAGATGTTTTGAAGCTGATTTAAAACGGCGATTGCATTATTTTGGGTCGTAGTGAAGCGAAGAATCAGAATAACGCGATCGTCCTTACAGCAAGGCTTCAATCTTTTAGAATACGTTTAAGGGCCGTCGATCTAGCCCATTAAATGGGTTAAATCGATGACCCTTTTAGAATCGCATCGCTAGTTATGTCCCAGTCGCCTTTTTCAAAGTTTATTATTTAAGAGAATTGTTATTCAGATTTTGAAGTATCTACCTTTTGTTGACGAAAAACTTTACTACGCCACCCACTTTTCTGTGTAGTTGTATATTTATCTGTCGGACGAAGTGACACATAGAAAACAATTAAATTAACTGCTGTATCTATAATATCTACCGAGCTATTTAGGGTATAAATATTGTTGAAAACTCCTACAATTGCTGAAAGGACAAAAATTCCCAGAATACCTAAATTAGCTAACCCTACATCTCTTAATCGTCTAATGGATAAAGAAATAGACGGAAAACCAAGAAAGATGAAAAAGAGAAGTAAAATAATTAAAATGACAACTGGGCTAGCCTTTTTTTCAACTAGGGTCGTAGAAAGAAATACAACTGCAAAGCCAATTCCGATAGACACAATTGCTATCCACCAAAACTCGCCTAGTTTAGTAACTCCAGAAAAATCAAATGCCCTTTTCCAAAAGTCAAGCAAGGCTTTCTTGAAGGAAACTGGTTGTGTTGTGCTTGTATGATTTTTATCCTCCATAGGAGCATCTCCTCTCACTGTTTATTTTCTCAATATAACACTGCTAGCTTTCCAGTCCAATTGAAAAGGGTTACATCAATGTCATGATCGTACCTTGATAATATTTAAAAAATAACCTAGCTGGAATAGAGTTTATTTTTTACCTATATGATAAAACTTCTCTATAAACCTCTGTAGATGATTGCTTTTCACGTTATCTTCTTTAGAAACACTGGAAATTCAATTTATCTTCAAGGTCTATTTATAACAAAGGCTTTCTAGTTCATTTATTATTTTTTCAGTGATTTATTGAGTAGATGAAAAATTAAAAAGACTACTTTAACATGGAAAAAGAGAGCCCATCAGTGAATAATGGCCCCTCTTTTAGATAGAATTTATCTCTAATATTTTATGTTGTGTTGCTTCTATAATTTTTAGCAGATCACTATATTTAACAAAAACAGTGGCAACATTGGTATTAGGATGTATTCCAATCGAATGAACATTTTTTAAATCGTAGTCCAAAACAACAGTTACCTGTTTATTGGTGTCGTGTGTTAAAGCCAAGGGAGTTACATAACCAGGTTTTACCCCCAAGATATTAGTTAGCTCTTCTTCAGTCGCAAACGTTAATTTACTACGACTGAGCTGTAATTGAGGTGCAAGAGTTTTAAAATTAACTTTCTTTTGACCGACTAATAAACATAAGAAAAATTGCTCAGATTTTTTCTTTTTTAAAAAGAGATTTTTTATTACTGGGAAATTAAAGTCTTTTAAATTTGTTGCATCATTAACGGTCAAGACTGCTTCATGTTGTCTTTCTTTGTAGGTGATCTTGTTTTTTTGTAAAAAGGCGATAGCTTCTTCATAAGTAGCTAAAGACATATACATTTTCCCCTTTGTATGTTTTTAAGGTTAACTCAAGGGATCATTACTAGATAACAGGCCCTCAGCTAACTATTTTTAATTACAGAATCTATATAGTATAGACCTAAATATTTGAACGCCACAAACTGATATCAAAGATGTTTCCTATAAAGTACTTAACAACAGGACCGTACCAAGGCCAGCAAAAGCTATCATTGAAGTGGTTGTAGTCCACGCCAAAAAAGTTTCTTTAACCGAAAAGTTGAAATATTCTTTGACCATCCAAAACCCTGCATCTGTGACATTATCACCGAAGATACTCCCCGCTCCGATCGCAAGAACGACTAAAACTGGATCTGCATTAGTTTGGAGGATCAATGGTCCCATTAAACTTGCAGACGTCATGGCAGCAACCGTCGAAGAACCTAGACAAACGTGCATTAAAGCAGCAATCAACCAACCTGCGATCAATGGTGAAAAATTAATGCCCTCAAACAAACCGGAGATATAATCTGCAATCCCACCTTGTTCTAAAACCGCCTTAAACGCACCACCGGCACCCGTTAAGAAAACAACTAAAGCAACTTGTCTGACACCTTTATCAAGTGAGTGGCCAATTTTTTTCATGGAACGTTTCTGTTTAACCCCCATCGTATAGATCGCCACTAATAAGGACAACACCATCGCCACGTCGGGATCAGCGAAGAACTTGAGTATTGGCAAAATTGATTTTGGAAGCGTAAATAATTGCCGTGAAATAGTCAAAACACCGATCAAGACCGCCGGCATCAAAGTCGTTAACACGCTTGTTGAAAATTTGGGCAAATGCTTTCTAGGAGGTAAAGCTTCGGCATCATCAAAGCCATTTAACGTTTCTTGATAACGATATATTTGTGGAAAAAAATGTTCTAAAACTGAGTTCCATAAGGGGCCAGCAATCAACATAGTGGGGATGGCAACAATGATCCCGACCAAGATCACATCACCAATATCCGCGTTAACGATCTCAGCTAATGCAGTTGGTGCTGGATGAGGCGGCAATAAGCCATGCATAGTATTCAAAGTCGCTCCCATGGGTAACGCTAATTTAGCCAATGGAACACGAAGTTCTTTAGCGATCTCAAAAATAATCGGGATCAAAACCACTAAACCAACTTCAAAAAATAATGCAAAGCCAATAATTGCTGAAGCTAATACGACCGCCAACTGCATTCTTCTTTTGCCAAAACGGTTGATCAAATTATTAGCGATCACATAACTACCACCAGCATCTGCCACTAATTTACCAATCATCGAGCCACAGCCAATGATCAAAGCTAGATCTCCTAGCTGTTCCGACATACCGGTCGTGATCACTCCTGGTAACTTTGGTAGTGGGATTCCTAAAACTACACCGGCTAGTAGTGAGATCAGCAATAAAGCTGCAAAAGTTTCAATTTTAAATTTAACGATCAAGATCACTAATAACACAACACTGATAAACACTACAAGTAGCGGCATATTTTACTCCTCCAATATATATGTACCTACCTAAATTCTACCATGAAATCAAAAAATATTTCTACAGTATCTATTAAGCGTTTACAAATCATGTGCAATACATAGAGTATTAACTGAATTCATTGTAAAATAAGAGTAAAACAATGAGGAGTGAAATTACATGCCAAAGATAAAAATAGTTTTTAGCGATGTTGATAACACACTGATCACTAGTAACAATGAAATTTCACCTGGCGTCAATGCAGCAATCAAAAATTACGTTCAGGCTGGTGGGATTTTTGTATTAGCATCTGCTCGTCCGCCATTAGGAATGCGTGATCTAGTAAAACAATTAGACTGCGGTGCATTAATAATTTGTTTAAATGGTGCTTTGATATTACAAAGCTCATCGAGTGACGCACAAACACGCACATTATTTGAACAGTCGATGAAACAAAATGTTTTATCAACAATTTTAAAAATAAACCAAAGTCAACATCTGTCTTTAAGCACAAATGTTTTTGCCAGACAAAAATGGCTTGTACAAAGATCTGATTATTGGGTCCAACAAGAAGAAGAAATCACTGGTGCCAAAGCAACCATCGCCCCATTCGAACAACAGCTAGGGACTGCCCAACAACCAGTGCATAAAATTTTATGTATGGGACAACCAGAAGAAATCAGCGTTTTAGAACAACAGTTAGAAAAATACCCCCAGCTACACCTGAGTTACCAACGTTCAAAACCGACTTACTTAGAGATCGTAGATGCTAGTGTTTCCAAGATGAAAGCCATCGAGAAGGTCGCTGAGTTTACCAAGACCCCATTAAGTCAAACAATGGCGATTGGAGACGGCGAAAATGATTTACCCATGATCAAAGATGCAGGGATCGGGATCGCCGTGGCAAATTCATTTCCCAAAGTCAAAGCTGCTGCTGATCATGTCGTTAGTTCAAACAATGACGATGGTGTGGCCGAAGCCTTGCGTAAATATACTAATATGAATTAAAAAAACAGGCCAGCATACACCGGCCTGTTTTTTTACTTGCCTTATCTTCTACCAACATCGCGTCCCATTTTTGGAAAATGCAGTGTTTGGTTCAAGAAATATCTAGCACCAAATGCGATCACACCTAAGATGATATAGACGATCGGATTCAATGTCTGATTATACTTCAATGGAATCAATGCAATCAAACCAAAGGCAACCATCCAAATTGCGATCAACTCTAAAGTAACTACGATCCCGCGGATAACTTTATGGTTGGATTGCTTAGTTTTATTAGGATCCATCATGACATAGAAGAATGCCAAACCAACACCAGCAATGATCGATGTTCCAAGCAATGTGACCCAACCGCCATTAACAGCATTCTTACTCTTATCAAAGAAACCAACTAATGCATACATCACACAAAACATGATGAACATGATCAAACCATTATCTAAAGCCATCAACCAAAAAGTCTTGCTGGTACTACGTTCTTCTTTCTTTTGAGTTTGGCCCTGAATGATTTTTTCTGTATACTCAGTGACTGTACCGTACAATTTAGCAGCTGTGACACCACTTTTTTGTTTATTCAGCAATTCACGGTAAGTTTCGTTCAAAACTACTTCTTTTTTCTCAAGATCATAATTATAATCATCTAAATTCTTATTTAGGTGAAACATGAAATCCTCATTACGCTTAGTTAAGCCCGCAAATTCACCATCACGGACTGTAACTTCAGCATGTTCTTGATGCTTTTCTTGTCTTTGT
>DXAP01000030.1 GCA_019116985.1 Candidatus Ligilactobacillus excrementavium
AGCGGTACAAATTTTATAACATATTTATTTTTTAACTAAAAGACTGTCCGTCTGATTTGCAGTTGTTTAAAGTGTAATATTAGCTTTAAGCAGCTTTTTTTATCCCAGGTTCACCCAAATTGCACATTTAACCATGATCGGTTATATTATAGTTGCAATTAGGTTTTGAAACGGGTCAACACCAAAGCCCTCAGTAGGCGTAAACTATTGAGGGCTTTTTTGGTGGGCTAACTTTAACAACTGAGCTAGAAAAACTCAATGAACGACAGAAAAAATTTAACCGACAAATAACTGTTACAATTAACTAGCATTGCTGATCACGTGCACTGGAACGGAAATTCTTTGGCAGATCGACGACCTTAAAAATGTATCACAGTGGCTCGCTCAATTTAAGACTGGAACTGATCAAGGCGAAAATTTAGCGTACTTTGATTTGAAAACAGAAAGACAATTTAGGCAACTAAAGCTGACTTATCTTTGGACTTTTTTGGCTTTGTACCATTTTTTTTGAGTTAATTTGATTACAGCATAAACTGTTGGTTCAAGGTACACCCAAAAACAACGTTGTTGCCGAATCTTATATAAAATAAAATTTACTTGCACTTCAAAGATACGTTTTGTCGTTTATGATGAGTTCAATTAAACTCTCAGTTTTCTTTGGTAAATAAATTTGTAGATTCATTTGTTGATTGTTCAGACGAACTAAATTACCATGATAATCAAACAACAAATGGCAGTGACAATTAACAAAAAACAGCCTAAAAAAAGCATTTTTTAAATGCCTTGTTGGGCAGTAAATTAAGAGGGGCTATTTGTGAGAAATAGCCCTTGAAAACAAATTAGTTAGGTTATTTTAGAGAAGAAGGTGAGCTTTGATGACTAAAAGTATTACTATCAGGCCTTGTAAAAAAAACGAAAACTTTTCTGAAATTTCAAAGCTATATTTAAAAACCTGGAAAAGCGCTTATAAAGACCTATTGCCTCCAAAGTTACTTGCTCAATTAAATGAAAACACTTGGTCACCACAAAAAAGGTGGCAAAATACCCTTATTGCGGAAAACAATTCAAAGAAAATAATTGGTGTCTGTAGTTTTGGGCCAACAAGGTCTGATATGTTCTCGAACTATGGTGAGATATATTCAATATACATTGACTCTGAATATCAACGCATAGGGACTGGTTCACAGCTTCTAAAACAGGCGTTAGATAAATTACAGCAAAGTGGTTATCATTCTGTTTTTCTATGGGTACTTTATAATAATATGCCTGCTATAAGGTTCTATAGGAAAATAGGTTTTAAAACAATCGGAAAACCTAGAATAGATAAGTCGAAACTAGGAGAAATTAAAGAAAAAGCAATGAGTATCTGTTTAAAATAGGGTCTATTATGTAGAAATGGACCCTAAAAGTGAGTTCCTAGATCATTTTAAGAAGATAAATTTTTAGATGAATTATAATAAGCGATAGAACTTGAATGTTAACACCACAATACTTATATGTTTAAAAAGTAAGACATATTAAAATTGGAGGGATAGAAATGCACGATCGTTTTATTTCAACTAAGGATAATATTAACTGGCATATTTACGAGAGCGGACAAGACAAAGAAACCACAATTTTCCTAATTGCAGGCTTTCCACAAAGTGCTTATGCATGGCGCAAAGTTTGGCCAATCTTAGCAAAGCAATATCATGTCTTAGCAATTGATTTACCTGGACAAGGATATTCAAGTGTTCCTTGGTCAGGATATGACACAAAAACAACTGCACAAAGAATCCATGAATTAGTTATAACATTAGGATTAAAAAAGATTTTATATGTTGGCCATGATGTAGGAAGTTGGGTTGGTTTTACCTATGCACACCTATTCCCAGATGACCTTTTAGGTATTGCGTTAATTGACGCAAACATTCCTGGGGTGACATTGCAAAAACAAATACCATTAGACACAGAAAGTTGGCGTAGTTGGCATTTCTTATTTAATGCCATTCCTGACTTACCCGAAGAATTATTAAAAGATAAAGAGCGTGTTTTACTTGAATGGTTCTTTTCTAATAAAGCACATAACTGGCGAAATGCTTTTACCGAAAAAGATATTGACGAATATGTGCGAGAATATCGACAATTAGGAGTTATGCGGGGAATGCTTGGTTATTATCGCGCCGTGTTAGATGATTTTAAGATCAACGAACCTTTATGTGAGAAAAAGATAGTTGTCCCTATTCTTACAATCAATGGCGAATTTGGTTCATCACAGGATATTTTTGAGAAATTAAAAACATTAGGAAAAATAGTTACCGGAAAAGTAGTTAATGGTTCTGGACATTACATTCCAGAAGAAAAACCGGAAGAGTTAGCTGTACAACTTTTGGAGTTTATTAAGGGTTTAATTTAAATACACAATTTAGGGTCCATTATGATATGCTCTCCTTAATAGTAGACACGGAAATAAACAAAATCCGTATTCTACTATTAAGGAGAGTTTTTATGTCTGGAAGAACAAGCAAAGCAACTTTAGCTGAGCGTCTGCAAGCCGTTACTAGCATCCTACAAGGACAAACGTCGGTTAAGGCAAGCTGCCAAACGATTAAAAGCATCCCGCTCTACCATAGAAAGCTGGCTCCGAGCGTACAGAGCAGCTGGAGAGACTGGCTTAGCAGAAAGTCATACTTAAAAAGCATATTCAACGGAGCTGAAACTTCAGGCATTATCTAGTAATGGCTCTATTTTAAACATTGCTATATTTCAGTTGTTTTATACTCATTATATAGTATAACCAGAGTATAAACAGGAGGAATATTTCATGTCAATAAAAGAAAAACAACCTAAGAAAAGAATTCAAGTTCAGGTTGATCAAGATTTAGCTAATGATACTGAACAAATTCTAAACGAACTAGGACTAACACCAACAACCGCTATTACTATGCTATATAAACGAATTGTTGCTAACGGAAGCTTACCATTCAATGTAGCTTTAACTGATCGTGAAAAAGCAACTCTTAAACTGCTTAATAATACTAAAAAGTTGCCGGTTACTAACATAAGCACACAAAAAGACTTAGAAAATTGGTTCGCTGATGACTCAAAAGACTATCAGAACAAACGACATAATTAGTGTTTATATCATTTTGTAGATCCAAATAAGGGGAAAATGAGGTCTGCTCTAGTTTTAGAAACAGATGAGGCCTCGTTATTTTAAACTAAGAAATAAGGGGCAAAAACCAACGAAAAACTAATAAAATAGCCCCCAGAAAAGGAGTAACCTTTTCACGGAACAAAAAGTGTTACCAATCAAAGATCCTAATGTTTTAGCAAAGGTCCAACAATGCTTATTAGAAGATTTTAAAGCTGGCCGCCGCAACTACACTATTTTCCAAGTCGGCAAGGCCACACTCTTGCGTGTGAGCGACGTTCTGACGCTCCAATGGACTGATGTCTTTGACGAAAAAGGCGATGTGCGTCAGAATAGGTTTCTCCATGACCGCAAAACGGCCAAAGTCGGTGATCTCCTTAACTTAGACTACTTAGGCACCCACACTATGCGCAAAACCGGTGTTTACCGCGTTTATATTCGGTCATGCACCTGCTTAATCATAGCAGCGAAGCTATAACGCTGGCATATTTAGGCTTAAATCAGGCTAGTACCGAAGAAATGTTAGATAATATTGATTTTGGGTAAAGTGTTTGCTTTTCGCGGTACCAGCTGGTACCATAACATTGGAGGTGATATTTATGACTAGCCAAGTACATTTTAGAATGGACGATAAAGAAAAGAAGGACTTTGAGAATGTTCTTAGTCGTGTGGGCTTAACTCCTGGAGAAGCATTTCGAATCTTTGCAAAAAAATCCATTGAAGCGGGAGGAATCCCATTTGAAGTATCTCAACCCACTCCACGTTTAGAAAAAGCAATGAAAAGCCAAGATTACGTTGAATTTAACGATCCTGAGGAAGGGTTGGACTGGTTAAATGACTGAACTTATCTATAAACCTGCCTTTGAACGTCAATTTAAAAAACACTATAAGACAATTCTAAAAGGCGGCCGCTATAAAAAAGAAGATTTTGAAACTGTGTACCGTAAGCTATTACGAGATGAGCCGTTAGAGCCACATTATAATGATCACCCTTTGGTTAACCGAAAACCAGAGCGTGATTTACATATCAAACCAGACTGGTTATTGATTTACAAATATGACGGTGAATTTGTTCGTTTTATTGACACTGGTTCACATTCTGATCTTTTTAAATAAAAAAGTAGAGCCCATTTGTTATAAATGGACCCTGGTATTTGTTTCTGATAAAGTCTATAAAACTAGTTATTGTGGGAGAACATATGCAAATTACTTTAAAAGAGCTACAAAATAATGAACTTTCAGCATTCTGGGAGCTAGCGTTTAGTGATAATAATGCTGAGTGGACAAAGTGGAACGGGCCTTATTTTCACGACAAACTACCTTCTAAACAGAATTTTCTAGATTTATCTAAGACCAATAAATATTTGCAAAATCCTTTTCGAAAAGTGATCTGGGCTGGTAACCATATGGTTGGGTTAGTTTCTGCATATTATGAAGATGAACCATTAAGACAATGGTTAGACATCGGAATCACTGTTTATGACCAAAACAATTGGCGACAAGGTGTTGGTAAGTCTGCTTTAAGACAATGGTTGGACGAGCTATTTGAAACAACCTCACTTCCACATATCGGTTTAACAACTTGGTCAGGTAACTATCGTATGGTAGCTTTAGCAGAAAGTCTGGGATTAAAAAAAGAAGCTGAGGTCCGTCAGGTTCGTTACTGGCAAGGAAGATATTGGGATTCTGTAAAATACGGTATTTTACGTTCAGAATGGACAAAATAAGTGATTTTGATAACCGCAATTATGTTAATTAAACTATAAAAAGTGAATTAAACAGTCTTTTCTCCCACAATTCTAATGAACATTGATATTATAACGTTTATAAGCACAAAAACCGCAATTAGCAACCTATCTGTGCGCACATGTAGATTGCTAATTGCGGTTTTTTTCGTTTTAATTGCTATTCTTTTGCCAAATTATAGTGAATAATATAAAGCATCAAATCTATGTATTTCAGGGAGGAACTGCCATGCAAATTCTATTTCCACAACAGTTAAAAAATATCGGACTAACGCAAATCTTTCGCAAGAAGACATTGCCGGAAAATTATATGTTTCTCGTCAGGCCGTTTCTCGTTGGGAATCAGGTGACGCTACTCCAGACTTAACAAATCTATCCGTAGGCATAGTACAAACTTTTGGGATTCTTTAGCCGGATATTGGTGGATTCTTTTACCTTTCAGTGGTATCTTGCTTGGAGTTCTTGATGAATTGGCCAATATTTTCCATTAACTTCAATAACATAACTTCCGCTAAGTCCCAGTTATGTTAATAGACCCACCCGATTTTATAGTGGGTCTATTTTTACGCAAAAAAAAAGAACCTCCTGATGCTCTACCAGGAGGCCGAATGTCATTCGTGATCACCTTCGGACCTGGCGATCAATCCAAGTCGACCAGAAAGTGAATCTCAATGACCATTTCCCTCTCTATGTCATTTCCTGTTGGTTTCTTTATTCTGCTATGTATCGCAGTTTATAATCTAACTAAACGGAAATGATAAGCAGGGCCCTCAGGTAAAACTGAGGGTTCTTTTCTTGCACACATATATTTATTTTTCTTTTGCCGATGTGACAAAAGCCGTTAAAAACGTGACAAATATTTCTTT
>DXAP01000031.1 GCA_019116985.1 Candidatus Ligilactobacillus excrementavium
TAAAAAAGAAACAACTTCTGATGCAACCACTGGGCCTTCAGAAAACTAAAACACAAAAATAAGTTCATTTCATGCTTACTTTAAGCTAATGGAATGAACTTATTTTTATTGCTTTTCATCTGTTGTAGCCGTAAAAAATGGCAAAACTGCTGACAAGTTAGGAACAGTAATTCTCGCTAAAGCTTGGGTGGATTTATCTAAGGAGATCAGATCTGGTACTGCAACAACGTCAATACCAGCTTTTGCTCCTGCAATGATTCCAGTAGGCGCATCTTCAAATACCACAGCCTGCTCTTTTTTTGCTTGCGCTTTCGACAAGGCATGCAAGTAAATATCTGGAGCTGGCTTATTTTTAGTGACCTCATCACCACTGATAAATCCAGTAAAATAAGGCTTTAGTCCTGTGACTTGAGCAGTTTGTATGATCGTTTCTTTACCGGATGACGAAGTAATGAAGCTTTGCTTATCGTGATCTTGTAAAAACCGCAACAGATCTATGGCACCTGGCATCAACTGGATCTGACCTGAGGTTAAACGCTGTTGGTAAAGTTTCATTGCTTTATCGAAGACTATTTGCCCTAGCTCTTGATCGCCAACTAGCTTTTGTAAGCGTCGGATTGAATCTGGAAATCCTCGTCCTACGTACTTATAGTGCTCGTCTTTACTAAACGAAAAACCATAATCTGCCAAAATTTGCTTACGCGTTTCGTAGTAAAGAGTTTCAGTATCTAACAATAATCCATCCATATCAAAAAAGACAAACTTCTTATCACTCAGATCCATCAATTTTACACCTCATATTATTAAAATCGCCCTAGTACTTCACCATTATCATACAATAGTAACGTTATCATTTATGTCGTGTATTAATTATATCTTGCAAACTGTCAAATGTTTCATCAGCTTTTTTACCAAAATACTGCGCCGTTAACATGTATAAGCATTCCGTTATTGCTAACTGTGATGTCATCGATAAAAAAGCTTTCTGACGATACTGTAATGATTTAGAAATCGAAAAGAAACAAATTTTCCCGTAAACTGTTAGTGCTGATTTAGGTGTACTTGTGATCACAATGATAGGAACGTCTCTTTTCTTTAAAATCTCAGCAATATTGATCGTATCCTTATTACTCCCACTATGCGAGATCACAATAGCACAATCACCTTTAGTTAACTTCGATGCTTGCATTAAAGCCATGTGATATTCAGAATTATAGGAAACATAAAGCGGGACACGCAAAAAACGATGATAGGCATCAAACGCCACGATATTAGAACCACCCAGTCCGAAAAAGGATAGGTTCTTAGCATTGACGATCAACTGGCGCGCGGCGTAGAGATCCTCTTCATGCAACAAGTCAAAAGTCTCAGTCAAAGTTTCGATATTAGCATTCAAAACTTTTTGCGAAACTGTTTTTAAGGTATCATGATCAGAAATCTCATTATCGATTGCTAAAGGGTTTTCAACTTGGCTGTTTAAAGCCCATTTAAATTGAGAAAAGTTTTGGTAGCCCATATCTTTAGCGAAACGTGACACAGTCGCTAAGGAAACTCCACTTTTTTTGGCTAGTTGAGCTAACGTCATTGACGAGATCGTAGTCGTATTTTTCATGATAAGATCTGCTACTTTCTGACTACTACTACCCATACGGTCATAATCCTTTTTGATCCTTTCCGTGATCTGTCCTTCCATAACTCTCACTCCATTTTATTCGTAAATTATTTTACATTTATTTATAAAATTTCTCTTGCATTGTAACCATTTTCAATTATAATAGAGTTGTAAAAAAAAGTCATCATTTTTATTTTAATTATGCTACTTTTTTTCATATAAGCTATTTTTTTACTAATTTTTCTTTGTTCAAGGCAAACAAGAAAGGATGTCGTTATCATGAAATTAGTGATCGTTGCAGCCGCTGTCGCGCTGCTGATCTTCTTGATCGTGAAAGTTAAGTTAAATACATTTATTTCACTGATCGTTACCTCTTTTCTAACCGCTTTAGCACTGCGTATCCCGTTGGCCAAGATACCGGAGATCATTACTTCCGGGATGGGCGACCAGCTGGGTGACTTAGCCATTGTGTTTGGTTTAGGTTCAATGATCGGTAAGTTAGTCTCTGATTCAGGTGGAGGTTACCGGATCGCTCATACCCTGATCGACAAGTTTGGGAAAAAGCGCATACAGATCGCCGTGATCATAGCTTCATTTATCGTTGGTCTAGCCTTATTCTTCGAAGTCGGTTTAGTTGTACTCTTACCGATCATTTTCGTTATCGCTGATGAATTAGGCCTACCACTATTAGTTTTGGCGATCCCAATGGCCGCTACTTTAAATGTTATGCACGGTTTTATACCACCACATCCTGCTCCAACAGCGATCGCAGGGATTTTACATGCTGATTTAGGTCAAGTGATTTTATTTGGGCTTATTGTTGCTATCCCAACTGTGATCGTTTCTGGACCAATTTTTAACCATTTTTTGCATAAATGGTATCCACAAGTTTATCGGATACAAAAATCGATCCCCGGACTGGGTGAAGTTAAAGAATTTAAATTAGAAGAAACACCTTCATTTACTAAAAGTGTTCTTACAGCTATGATGCCAGTGATTTTGATCGGGATCTCTACGATCTTGAAATACTCATTACCTAATAATGGATTCAATAAAGCTATTCAATTCATCGGTAATGCTGATGTTGCCATGTTGATATCATTGATCCTAGCGATCTTTACGATGGGGCTCGGGCAAAAAATGTCAATGAAACACATTGGCTCGGTCTTAGAATCAGCAATCACACAAATCGCCGTGATGTTATTCATCATTGGTGGTGGTGGTGCCTTCAAGCAAGTTTTAGTTGAAGGTGGGATTTCAGATTACATTTCATCCTTATTCGCCAATACAAATATGTCACCGATCTTAGCTGCTTGGTTGATCACTGCGATCTTACGTGTCAGCCTTGGTTCCTCAACTGTTGCCGCTTTGACTGCTGCAGGCTTAGTCGTTCCATTGATCGCCCAAACTGGTGTAAACCCTGTCTTAATGGTTTTGGCCGTTGGTGCAGGTAGCATTTTCGCTGACCATGTTAACGACGCTGGCTTCTGGATGATCAAAGAATACTTTGGTTTAACGTTGAAAGAAACGTTCTTATCATGGACAACACTGACTTCAGTGATCTCGCTGACCGGCTTTGTCTCAGTCTATGCTTTATCACTATTTATTTAGATAAAGTCAGAAACATTCAAATTTATCCAAATTGTAACAAAGCTTAATTTAGATGTTACAGTAGCTATATTTTGCGAAAGGATGTCAAATAATGAACTATATTATTGGAATGGATATCGGAACTACGAGTACAAAAGCCGTACTTTACGGTGACGATGGCAAAGTTTATAGTCATGCTAACGAAGGGTACCCTTTATACCGTGATGCAACTGGTATGGCCGAAGAAGATCAAAATGAGATTTTAGAAGCCGTCACGAAGGCTTTACAACAAGTAGTTAGTCATATCGATTTTAAAGAAGACACTTTAAAAGGTGTCTCTTTTTCCAGTGCTAATCAAAGTTTGATTGCCTTAGATAAAGATCACCAACCGTTAACGCGAATCCAAACTTGGGGTGATACACGTTCTACTAAATACGCGCAACAAATCAAAAATTCTGACCGTGGCCAAGCTATTTATGAAAAAACCGGGACTCCGATCCATCCAATGTCCTTACTATGTAAAATTATGTGGTTAAAAAACGAAAAGCCAGATATTTATGAAAAAGCTGCTTACTACTGTGGTATTAAAGAATATGTTTTTTATCGTCTCTTTGGTGTATGGCAAATGGATATTTCAGTTGCTAGCTGTACTGGTCTCTTTAATATTTTTGAACAAAAATGGGACCAAGAAGCGATGGAGATCGCCGGAGTGACTGAAAAACAATTACCACCAGTAGTTGATGCTTACCATCAATTTTCTGGCTTGAAAGAAGAAGTTGCCAAAATTACTGGTTGCCCTGCTGACACTACCTTTATTCAGGGAGCTTTTGATGGTGCCTTGTCAAACTTAGGTGTTGGTGCGATCGATAATGGTGTTGTTGCCGTAACGATCGGTACTTCGGGTGCTGTCCGCATCGTAACTGATCACCCAGTAACTGACCCGAAAGGCCGCATATTCTGTTATGCAGTCGATAAAGGCCATTATGTTGTCGGTGGGCCAGTCAATAACGGCGGCGATGTCTTCCGTTGGGCTCGTGATAACCTGTTTGATTCTGAGAAGAGTACAGCAGCATTGTTACACAAAAATGCTTATGACCTATTAACAGAAATTGCTGCACAAGTTCCCGCCGGTTCAGATGGCCTTTTATTTCACCCCTACTTAAGTGGTGAACGTGCGCCGATCTGGGAAGCCAACGCGCGTGGATCTTTCTTTGGTTTGACACAAATGCATACTAGGGCACATATGGTCCGTGCCGTATTAGAAGGCATTGTTTATAACCTTTACACTGTTTTATTGGCTTTAGAAGAAGTAGTCGGCCAACCGAAAGAAATTTTGGCAACTGGGGGATTCGCCCGTTCACAATTATGGCGGCAAATGCTAGCTGATGTTTTCGAACGTCCAGTTACGATCCCGCAAGACTTCGAATCGTCTTGTTTAGGAGCTGCTGTGATCGGTATGAAATCACTTGGTATGGCTGATGATTTCAACGTAGTTAAACAATTTATCGGTGAAACATCTACGTATGATCCTAACCCAGAGAATTTTGATGTATACCGTGAGTTAGTGCCGATCTACATTCGTTTAACGCGTCAGTTACGGCCAGAATATGAAAACATTGCACGTTTCCAAATCAAACACAGTCATGCAAAAGCAAAAGACTAACAAGCAACTTATTTGAAGAAATTTGCATAATTCAGATAAAACACAAAATTAGGAGGATAATAACATGCAACTTGGTTTGATCGGCCTAGGTAAAATGGGCTGGAACTTAATGGAAAATATGTTGGATCATGGTATCGAAGTTAACGTTTTTGACGTTAGCGAAAATACGCGTCAGAAAGCCCAAGACTCAAAACTTAAGATAAAAGTCGCAAATGATTTAGAAAAATTAGTGGGATCATTACCACGACCACGGATCATTTGGTTGATGGTACCGGCTGGTGAACCAACCAATGAAAGTATTGCCAAATTAGTCGATCTATTAGACAAAGATGATATCTTGATCGATGGGGGAAATTCTTATTACAAAGATTCCATTGCACACGGACAGGCTGCCGCCAAAAAAGGTATCCACTTCTTTGACTGTGGAACATCCGGAGGTATGTCAGGTGCACGTCATAACGGTAACTTCATGGTTGGTGGCAAAAAAGAAATATTTCCACAAATCGAACCACTATTTAAAAAGATCGCCGCACCAGACGGCTATCTTTACACTGGTGAAATCGGTTCTGGCCACTTCTTAAAAATGGTCCACAATGGTGTTGAATACGGTATGATGCAAGCCATCGGAGAAGGATTTGATGTCTTATCTAAGAGTCAATTCAACTACGATAATGAAGCTGTTGCTAAAGTTTGGAATAATGGTTCTGTGATCCGCAGCTGGTTAATGGAGCTTGCCCAAGAATCTTTTGCAAAAGATGCTAATTTAGACGAAATCAAAGGTGTGATGCATTCTTCTGGTGAAGGTGCTTGGACGGTCCAAGAAGCCCTGCAACTTCACGTTCCCACTCCTGTTATCAGCAGTGCTTTGATGATGAGGTATCGTTCTGAAGAAAACGACACTATGACTGGTAAAGTTGTTTCTGCTTTAAGAAATGGCTTTGGTGGCCATGCTGTCGATAAAAAATAATATTTAAACGAAAGTGAGACAAAAGATGTTTTGAAGCCGATTTCTAACGGCGATTGCGTTATTTTGGGTCGTAGTGAAACGAAGAACGAGAATAACCCAATCGTCCTTACAGCAATGCTTCAATCTTTTGGAACACGTTTAAGGGCCGTCGATTCACCCCATTAAATGTAATGGGATAGATCGACGGCCCTTTTAAAACCCGCACAGCTAGTTATGTCCCAGCTTTGCGCTTGTTAATTATTTCAATTTATAATCAGCTTACTTTTCTTTGATCGAGCCAACTAGTTGATTATTAGCTGGAGGATCAGCTATCAAATCTCTAACATCATCAAGATCTACAACCACATTCCAAACTAAAACACCAGCCAGCTTGTTATCTTTCAAGAAATAAACGATCGTTCCATTATCTCGTTTATCAAACACTTGCTGTAACTCTGGGTTTATCGAACCCACAGCCTGCCAGGAAATATCAAAGATCATCGAGTAGAAATATGGTGTATGCTCATAAGCTAAGTTAGCACCAGCCATATTTTTACCAACCAGTTCGCCTGAAAGTCGTGCATGGTCAACGTGTTCGATCCGTTGACGTCCTAAGATATGATCTGGATAGGAGGCAATATCACCCGCAGACCAAATTGAAGGATCACTAGTCTGTAGGTGCTCGTCAACTTTCACACCACCATCAGCTAAATCCAATTCACTGGCCTTAGCCAACTCGATCCTTGGTGTGACTCCGAGACCGATAATAATCGTATCCGCTGTGATCTCAGAACCATCAGCAGTAGAAATAACTAAGTGATCTCCTTGCCGTTGATAGGATTCAACCATCTTACCACTTAAGATCTCAACGCCATTTTTCTTAAAGGTCTCTTCATATTCAGCTCTGATTTCTTCCGGAAACTTACCTTCACCCAAGGCCTTCTCAGGGAAAACCATTGTAACCTTAGTGTTATTTTGTGTTAAAGAAGAGGCTAGCTCTGTTCCGACATAGCCACCACCAATAATCACAACATGCTTATTATGACCACTAAATTTGCGCAATTTACGATAATCTGACCAATTTCTAAAAATCAAAACATGTGGATCATCTGGGCCTTTAATATTCCGCGGCTCACCACCAGTAGCTAATAATAATTGATCATAATGAACAGTAGTATTGTCGCCTAAATCAACTGTTTTATTTTGGCGGTCGATCTGATTAACGGTCGTATTAAACTTAAAGCTGACATCTGAAAAATCTTCAGCCCCAATTCTGATATTTTCTTCTGTAAATTCATCATCTAACCACAATTTTTTACTTAAAGCAGGTCTTTCATATGGAACATCTGCTTCTTTTGAAACAACTAAAATCAACCCACTAGTGTCTTCTTGGCGGATACCCTTGATTGCATATCCTGCAACCATCCCACCACCGACAATGACATATTGATAACTATTACTGGTTTCGATATTACTCATCTGATCTCCTCCATATATTCTTTGATCTAAGCTCATTGTAATATACTAATGCTTATGTGAAAAAAGTGCTGTTTATACAAAAACTTAATTTCTAACTACGATCTGAGAAATTTTCTTTTGGCCTTGAGAAAAATGCTGGCAAAATATCACACAACGAAATAGTAATTGCTGGAATTAAGGCCCCTGTCACATCGTTGAGTAATCTTTCTGGCATTAGCCAAATATAAGAAAGCGTCACAATAGCAACTACTACCACACTGATCAAACGAACATTTTTGACTGTTTCTTGTCTTTTTCCAAATGGTATAGTCGTTTTCCACTCTAAAAGACCGATCCCACCAAAGACGACCGCAAATAAAAGAATCAGTGATAATAAAGGGATAGGCCATTTAAGGATTTTAAGAAAAAATCCATAAGCACCGATCATAACGGCCCACCAAAAGGTCCGGACCAAACCATATTTACAATCGACCATCCTGATCCCCTCGCTCTCACTCAAAATATCAAGATTATTTTAGGAAAACTTTTGCAAACGGTATCTTTTATAGGTTGATTTTACCGTACCTGGTTGACCATTTTCAAATAATCGAACTTAATTTAGCAAATCAAAGAAATTCTTTAATTGATGTTGGATGCGAACAACTACAACGCCTAAATTTTTACCAATTTAGGTAATGTAATCCCCCATATCAGCTAGTTTAGACAAAACCACAGCCATATTTACAAAAAAATTCTAACACTAAAATGAGAAAGTCATTAAAAAGTTCTTTTATTTTTAAATTTTTGTGCTAGAATTAAATTCAATAAAGTTAAAAACAATAAGAAAGACAA
>DXAP01000032.1 GCA_019116985.1 Candidatus Ligilactobacillus excrementavium
AAAGGATACATAAACCGGTTTAGAACTCCTATAGTTATTCATAAAATCGAGTGTATCAAAATCTAAGTGTGTCAGGATAATAAAATCATGTTTTTCTAGAGGTGTTCGCTCATTTAAAATTGGATCACATAAAATTTGTGCCTGTTCAGTTTTTAATATTAGATAATTATTAGGCAAATACTTCACCATCTTTGTTTATTTATAAGTTTGCGTCAGTATTAAAGTTTAAAACTGATAGATCAGTTGACGCTGTGACCAACTCACTGATCAGCTGTTCCATTTTATCTAGTCCTAATTGTTGCATTTTGATATTTTGTTCTGTTAAATATTTTACTAGTTTTTCACCAGATAATGTTTTAGCAGTTTGATCACTTTCGTGTAACATATTAGAAAGTGTGATCGTGGTGTCTTTTTGCGCATCTTTTAGTAGATTTTGTAATTCAGTATAATGTCCGTCGACTAAGACACCGACTAGTTTATAAGTCCAATAAGCTGAGTCTTTACTGTATTTTTGCTTACCAACCTTGTAGGCAGGATGAACGTCAGTTGCTCCGGCATAAGTGGGAATAAAAACACTTTGTGCCGTGACACCCATTGCAAGCCAATGAATACCTGCAATTTCTTTAGGAAGATCAGGACGGATCTGTAGGATATGTGACTCTTGTGTTTTCGCTAAACTGATCGGTCTAAATTTGCGTTTTTGATCCTCTGTTCCAAAACCTAACGGATCATAAGGTGTGTTTTGAAAATGTGAACCTAGTACATATTTAAAATCATCTAATCCTAGTAAACGATCAGCTTTTCGTATGAAAGGTAGTTCTTGATTCATAGGTTCTTGTTTGATCTCAGGGTTAAATATTTTTTGACCATACCAGACACGTGGGGTGCTGTAAATCTCGTCTGATAAATCATGTGTCCCAAAAATATTTCTAAAATTAAAGCCGTCAGCATGTGGATTTAGATGATTTTCTGTGACAAATTCTTGAATATTTGTAGCATACATAAAATCGTCAGGCCGCGAAAAATCAATTTCTTGGATGGCCAGTTGGTTAGCCACTACTGCATATGAATCATCAGGGATCCGTTGAGCGACCCACTGGTGCCCACTTCCTGTTTCAAGATACCAAACTTCTGTGCTATCGGTAAATAAGATGCCATTACTTTCACTAGTACCATATTTTTCAATTAGCTGGCCTAGACGTTTTACACCTTCGCGTGCAGTATGGATATATGGTAAGACAACAGTTAACATTGCTTCTTCACTAATACCATCTTTTACTAAGGGGTCAAAACCTAAAACACGTTCATTTGCATAGGCACTTTCGGTTGCACTCATAGCCACACCATATTCATTGATCCCATCTTCTTCAAAAATACCAAATTTATCAGTCCATTCTGGTGTAGCTGAATATTTGGCACGGATCTGAGGTAGTTTTATTTTAAAGCCGTTATCAGGGGAAACAAACTCTTGTGTTTCTGCGTATTCCTTGTGTGCATGAATTTGCATGTGTTTAGGCCAGGCACTTTTTGAATCTTCATTTCTTGCGATAATAGTCGAGCCATCAAGTGTTGCATTTTTACCAGCTAAAATGCTGGTACAGGCTGAAAAATCATTTTTATTGAAAGACATTATTTTTCTCCTTAAATTTACAAATATTAAAGCGTCATTTTCTCTTGACCGCAATTGATTTATTGCTATTCTATCATAGATCAAGTTATATCGTGTTAGACTTTGATCGTTTTTAACTTCAATTAGATGTGTATTGCTTTTTGTCATTATTTTAAGTTAAGATACATGTTAAGTGTTTACGATCAACAAATATGAAATCCTAGTGGAGGTACTTAGTTTGCTTGATAATTTAAAACTGAATGAAGCAGGGCATTTGCAAATTGGTGGTGTTGATTCATTACAATTGGCACATGAATATCAAACGCCACTGATCGCTTATGATGTTGGCTATATAAAAAAGGAAATTGCATCTTTTAAGGATGCCTTTGTAAAAGCAGGCGTCAAGCATCGCATCATCTATGCTAGTAAAGCTTTTTCTGCTAAGGCGATCTATCGTCTTTTGCAACAAGAAGGCGTGGGATGTGACGTTGTTTCAGGCGGAGAACTATATGCAGCAATAAAAAGCGGCATGGATCCTGAAATGATTGAATTTCATGGTAATAATAAAACTCCGGCCGAATTAGAATATGCGATAAAAGAAAATATTGGTTGTATTGTTGTGGATAATTTTTATGAAATTGAGTTGATAGAAAAAATTTGTGCAAGCAAAAATAAGGTAGCACATGTTGTTTTAAGGGTGGCACCAGGAATTGAAGCTGAAACACATAAATATATTTCAACTGGTCAATCGAATTCAAAATTTGGTTTTGATTTGGATTCGGGTCAAGCCCAAGAAGCATTAGTTCAAATGCTACGTTCACCTTGGGTTGAAATACGTGGAGTTCACTGTCATATTGGTTCACAGATATTTTCTGTTGCTGGATTTAAAATGGCTGCTGTCAAAATGGTACATTTATTACGGGATTGGAAAGAAAAATACGATTTTGAAGCACAGATTTTAAATCTAGGCGGCGGTTTTGGTATTAAGTATAGCGAAAACGATCATCCAATTGAGCCGGTTGAGTTTGTTCGTGCGATCATTCAAACAGTACAAGCTGAAATAAAAAAA
>DXAP01000033.1 GCA_019116985.1 Candidatus Ligilactobacillus excrementavium
CCCACCACTAGAAAAGAAGATCTGCAATAAAACTGTAAATAAGATCAGCCAGATCAAAGGTCTAACACCTTTGATAAAAAAGCCAAGTGAAATATCTGACAGTTTGACAAATAACATTACCATCGCAGCCATCAAGACATACGTTTGCCAGTTGTTACACAAAAAAACGATCACGATAAAATAGAAACTAAGGAATAACTTCCCTCGTGGATCCAAATAATGGATCAAAGATTCGCCGTTTATATAACGACCCAGTAACATTTTATCCATGAAGTTCACCCCCACTTTGAGACATTAGCTCCGCAAGCTTTTCTGCAAGTTGTTTTTCAGTCAAAGGCAAAGTATCAAACGGTACTCCCTGTTGGGCTAATTTGGCAGCGAACGCTGTGGTTTGTGGTAATCCAAGATGATGCTTATGTAGCCAATCGGGGTCACTAAAAACTTGCTCTGGCGTACTATCAGCAATCAGACCGCCATTTTCCATCACGACTACATGATCAGCGTAATTAGCCACATCATTCATTTGATGGGTGACCAAAATAATAGTCAAATGTTGTTCTTGGTGTAACTGCTCAAACATCTCCATCATCTCTAAGCGTCCCTTAGGGTCCAGCCCGGCAGTTGGCTCATCTAAGACTAGGATCTGCGGTTCCATAGCTAAAACCCCTGCAATTGCCACACGACGCATTTGACCACCAGATAATTCAAAGGGGGAGCTATCTAAGACACTATCTGGCAGCCCGACTAAGGTTGCCATTTTTGCAGCAATTTGTTCAGCCTCTTCATCACTTTTGCCAAAATTTTTCGGTGCAAATGCAATATCTTTTAAAACCGTTTCTTCAAAAAGCTGGGCCTCAGGAAATTGGAAAACAAAACCAACGTGATGTCTCAACTCATTTAATTCTTTATTTTTAGTTTCACTTGTAATGTGATTACCAGCAACAGATAAATTACCAGAGGTTGGTTTCAGTAAGCCGTTTAAATGCTGTAAGAGAGTAGATTTACCACTACCGGTATGTCCAATGATCGCTGTATAACTCCCGGCTTCTATATCTAATGAAACATCAGTCAATGCACGGTGGGAAAACGGTGTGCCGCTTTGGTAAACGTAATTTAATTTTTCAATATGGATCGACTTAACCAATTCACCATACTCCCTTCATCCATGTACTCAGACGGTGTTTGAATACCTCGCTTATTTAACTCAAATTTTAGGCGCTGTGGATACGGGACATCTAAGCCAATGTCGATCAGCTCATTACCCTTTTGAAAAAGTTCTTCGGGTAAACTATCTCCCATAATTTTACCATCATCGACCACGACGACTCGGTCAGCTAAAGAAGCTTCATCGATATCATGAGTGATCGAGATCACTGTAAAACCTTCCTCACGATTCATTTGCTTGATCAACGAAATGATCTGCATCCGCCCTTCAGGATCCAACATACTAGTAGATTCGTCAAAAATAACGATCTTTGGACGTAAGGCTAAGACACCAGCGATCGCAACGCGTTGCTTTTGCCCACCAGACAAGCGAACTGGTTCATGCTTGGCAAAATCTTGCATGTTTACTACCTGAAGAGCTTCTTTAACGCGCGAATGCATTTCTTCACGCTCTATCCCCTGATTTTCCAAACCAAACGCTACATCGCCTTCAACATCAGCACCTACAAATTGATTATCCGGATTTTGAAAAACCATTCCAATTTTTTTTCTAATATCCCATAAAGATTCATCAGTTAACTTTTGTCCATCAACAAAGATCTCACCCGATTCTGGTTCGATCAAACCATCGATGGCTTTAGCTAGAGTACTCTTACCACTACCATTGTGTCCGATCACTGCTAACCATTCACCTTCATTGACATGAAGATCAACATGGGAAAGGTCTAATTCTTCATTTTCCTGTGAATAACGAAAGCATAGATCTTTAATGTCAATTATTCCGTCCATTGTCTGTTCCCTTTCAAATTTAGTCTTTAAGATTAATAATACCATAATGCGCAACATGAAAAAATACAAGTTTAAAATGTTGAAAGCACAAACAAAGCCGAACACTGCTTACCGAACATCCAACGACTTACCACATTGAATCCAAACTGAATAAAGACAACCTATAAAATAAAAACGACCTACAGATTTTACTCCATAAGCCGTTACTAAATTCAAAAAATTATACCAAACAAAAAATCACTTTTTATGACAAAACTTTCACAGTAAACTGCTACTTAAGACTAGACTCGGGCATTACCCATCATCATAACGTCTATCTATCGCCATAAAAGTGACACTTGTTAATTTATTTTTAGATGCTTGTAAAAATTAATCAACTAATTCCAAAACAACCATGTGGGCTGCATCTCCGCGACGTTGATCCATCTTTAAGATCCGAGTGTAACCACCGTTACGCTCTGCATAACGTGGAGCTACCTCATCAAATAATTTTTGCAAAGCAGTTTGGATAGTAACTTTATCTTCTTCTTCTTTAACGTCAGCAACAACATCCATCATGAATGCAGCAGCACGACGACGTGAAGCTAAGTCACCCTTCTTACCCAAAGTAATCATTTTTTCAACAAACTTACGTGCTTCTTTTGCGCGTGGTTCAGTTGTAACAACTTTACCATTAACGATCACGTCAGTTGTCAGGTTCCGCAACATTGCTTTACGATGAGCACTGTCACGTCCTAATTTACGGTATGCCATGAACAGATTCCCTCCCTTGTTAGTTAGTTGATATTACTAGTCATCATGACGCAGTGACAAATCCAAATCGGCCAACTTTGCCTTGACTTCTTCTAATGACTTACGGCCTAAGTTACGGACCTTCATCATGTCTGCTTCTGACTTATTAGTCAATTCTTGTACGGTATTAATACCTGCACGCTTCAAGCAGTTGTATGAACGAACAGACAAATCGAGTTCCTCAATCGTCATTTCGAGCATTTTTTCTTTATGAGTTTCTTCTTTTTCGACCATGATCTCAGCATTCTTAGCCTCATCAGTCAAATCAACAAATAAAGTCAAATGTTCTGTCAGGATCTTAGCTGACAAACTGATTGCTTCACTCGGAGTAATTGATCCATTGGTCCAGACATCAAGCGTCAACTTGTCAAAATCACTCTTTTGACCAACACGTGTTTTTTCTACCTGGTAGTTGACACGTTCGATTGGGGTATAAATCGAGTCGATTGCCAATACACCAATAGGCATATCTTCAGTTTTAGCTTTGTTTTCATTAGCAGAAACATAGCCACGACCCTTGTTAGCAGTCATCCGCGCATGGAATGAAGCACCATCAGCAACTGTACAAATGTACAAGTCTGGATTAAGTACTTCAACTTCACTGCTTCCTTGAATGTCGCCTGCAGTTACTTCCATTGGCCCGGTAACATCTATTTCCAATGTTTGAACGTCTTCGGAATTTAACTTCAATGCAACTTTTTTCAAATTCAAAATAATTGTGGTTACGTCTTCCAAGACACCCTCAACAGAAGAGAATTCATGCAAAACACCATCAATTTGAACATCGGTGATAGCAGCACCTGGCAAAGAAGAAAGAAGAATCCGACGTAATGAGTTGCCTAACGTAGTACCATAACCACGCTCTAATGGTTCAACAACAAATTTACCGTAGTTTTCGCTTTCTTCAACTTTTTGAATTTTTGGTTTTTCAAATTCGATCATTCTTACCTTTACCCCTTTCAAAACGTAACGTGCAATCTGGAGACAACATCATGAAGATATTCTTCAAAATGAATGCATATCCAAATTAAACACGACGGCGCTTTGGAGGACGGCATCCATTATGAGGTACTGGAGTAACATCCTTGATAGCTGTTACTTCAAGACCTGTTGTTTGAAGTGCACGAATTGCAGCTTCACGACCAGAACCTGGGCCTTTAACAGTTACATCAACTGTCTTCATACCATAGTCCATAGCGGCTTTCGCAGCGGCTTCTGAAGCCATCTGAGCTGCAAACGGTGTTGACTTACGTGAACCTTTAAAGCCCAATGCACCAGCTGAAGACCAAGCAACAGCATTACCATGGACATCTGTAATCATAACAAGTGTGTTATTAAAAGTTGAATGAATATGAGCAACGCCGCTTTCGATAACCTTCTTGGCACGACGTTTACGTGATTTATTGACTGCCATTAATTAGCTGACCTCCTTTTTTATAAAATTATTTTTTCTTGCCGGCAATTGAAATTGCTGGGCCTTTGCGTGTACGCGCATTGTTCTTCGTGTGTTGTCCACGAACGGGCAAATTACGACGATGACGCATGCCACGGTAAGAACCAATTTCTGACAAACGTTTGATGTTTAAGGCAACTTCACGACGAAGGTCACCTTCAACTTTGTAGTTATCCGTTGCTGCACGGATCTTATCTTCTTGTTCAGAATCTAAGTCACGTACACGAACATCTGGAGAAACACCTGATTCTTCGACGATCTTTTCAGCGGTTGTTTTACCGATTCCGTAAATATAAGTTAAGCCGATCACAATACGCTTATCACGTGGTAAATCGACACCTGCTATACGAGCCATTACAATTACACCTCCTATTTATTTATTATCCTTGTCTTTGTTTGTGCTTTGGATTTGAGCAAATAACCATGACGCGACCTTTGCGTTTGATTACTTTGCAGTGTTCGCACCTTGGCTTAACTGATGGTCTTACTTTCATGAATTATACCTCCTGCATAAGATTGAAGTACAATCTATCTGTAACGATAGGTGATGCGACCCTTACTTAAGTCGTATGGAGACATTTCAACCGTCACCTTATCACCCGGCAAAATACGAATATAATGCATCCGGATCTTACCTGACACATGAGCTAAAATCTCATGTCCATTTTCGAGTTCAACTCTGAACATCGCATTCGGCAAGGTTTCCTTGATCGTACCCTCAATTTCAATCACATCATCTTTCGCCACGCTAAAAGTACCTCCTTAAATTGGTTTTAAAACTTTACACTTAAAAATGTGAGAAGCTTTGTTGGAGTCCCACCTTTTTTCCGTCAGGAACAGCTCTACCCCTGTTTTTGGGCGAACTGGACCTATTGAAAAGATAAACCTAAATTATCATAGCATAGGCATCCTTTACTTGCAAGGAATAATTAACAAGTTCTAAAATTTATGACAACTTTTTGTTTATTCTTGCTTTCGATGTATTCAGCAGTTCCAACAAAGTTACTCATTTATTATATCATTATGACAAACCGTTCAAAATGTTTTCAATATCAGAATAAACAGCCGTGATCTCTTGATTACCTTTTACATTGTGTAAAAGATCTTTTTGTTTATAAAAGTCTAACAACGGAGTATTCATCTTAATGTTAACATCTAAACGATTCTTGACAGTTTCAGGTTTGTCATCGTCACGTTGATAAAAGTCATGACCACCACAACGATCACAAGTACCTTCGACTTTTGTCGGATTAAAGACCTTGTGGTAAGTAGCACCACAATTACGGCAAATAAAACGACCCGTTAAACGTTCCATTAATGAATCAGGATCAACATCAATATTGATGACCCCTGTTAACGGACGGCCAAGCTCTTGCCCAATTTTTTCTAAGGCATGTGCTTGTGACATGTTACGTGGATAACCGTCCAACAAGTAACCAGCTTTGACATCATCTTGGCTTAAACGCTCCTTAACGATCCCATTTGTAACCTCATCTGGAACTAATTCACCTTTGTCAATATACTTCTTTGCTTCTAAGCCCATTGGAGTTTCATTTTTCATTGCCTCACGAAAAATGTCACCAGTGGAAATATGCACGACTTTATATTCATCAACGATCCGTTCTGCTTGTGTACCTTTACCGGCACCAGGCAATCCCATTAACATTAGATTCAATGACATCAATAACCCTCCTAATTCAAAAAGAAAACTAAGATCATCTTTAAACAATTAGCTCATCAGTGACAAATAACATACTGATCACAACTAAGTTTTGCTTTTAATGTCTTAGATGTTCAAATGGTAGTTTTTCGTTTATAGACTATATTTAAATTATTAAACAAAGTCCTCTCACAAAAATTGGGTCAGTCCAACTCAATGAACACGACCCAATTTTACTATTCACGGATAAAACCGACGTATTCGCGTTTCATCATCATACCATCTAGTTGTTTGATCGTTTGCAAAATTACCCCAACCACGATCAAAAGACTGGTACCACCTAACCCGATCGATTCGTCTAAACCGAAGTAAGCTGAACCAACTAACGGGATCAGTGAAATTAACCCAAGGTAAAGTGAACCAACTGAACTTAGTCTCATCAACAACGAAGAAACATAACGTTCAGTTTCTTTACCCGGCCAAACAGATGGAATATAACTTCCTTGTTTTTGCAGATTCTCAGAAAGCTTTTCTGGATTGACCTGCACAAAAGCATAGAAGAAAGTAAATACTACGATCAATACCGTATACAAAATCATACCTGGAGTACTTTGCATACTAAAGATACTCGACATTACTTGATACCAAGTATCCTGTGAGTGATTCTGCGCAAATGCCATCAAAATCGTTTGTGGAGTTGCAATAAACGAGCTGGCAAAGATAACTGGAATAACACCCGCAACGTTGACTTTTAACGGTAAATAAGAATTATTACCAGCACCAGCCACACGTCTAGTATATTGGATCGGTATCTTATAGTTAGCTTGTTCAATAAAGGTTACAAAAGTAACGATCACTAACAAAATAACTAAAAGGATAACTACATATAGAATAGGTTGCCAAATATCACTCATATTTGCACCAGTAAATTGTTCTTGAACGAGCTGTTGAATACCAACAGGCATCCGAGCAACAATACCAGCCATAATGATCATTGAGATCCCGTTACCTAAACCACGGTCAGTGATCATATCTCCGAGCCAAGTTGTAAACATAGTACCACCAGTTAAAATGATACCGATACTAATATAAGTTTTTACACTTGGATTTTCCACAAGGCTCAAACTGCTCAATGTGTTAAATCCGGCAGTGATCCCGATTGACTGTATAAACGCCAACACGATTGCCAAGTATCTAGTTACTTGATTAAGTTTACGCCGACCAACTTCACCTTGTTTGCTCCACTCAACAAAACGTGGCACAATATCCATTTGCAGTAGCTGCACAACGATTTGAGCGGTAATGTATGGCGAAACACCCATTGCCAAAATGGAATAGTTAGTCAATCCACCACCTGAAAAAGTATTCAAGATACTAATTAACCCTGAAGACGCAACGCTGCTCAAGGCTTTTGCGTTGATCCCAGGGACGGTAATATAAGTGCCGAGACGAAATACAATCAAGACACCAAGTGTAAAAAAGATTTTCTTACGGATCTCTTTAACAGCAAGGGCATCTCTCAGTGTCTTCAGCATTTATTAAATCACCTCAGTTTGACCGCCTGCTGCTTCGATGGCAGCTTTTGCAGATGCAGAAAACTTGTTAGCTTTAACAGTTAACTTCTTGCTAAGTTCACCATTACCCAAAACCTTGATACCGTCTTTTTCATTCTTAATGATACCAGATTCAACGAGCATAACTGGTGTAACTTCTGCACCATCTTCAAATTTGTTAAGAGTTTCAACATTCACGATCGCATAGTTTTTACGACTGATGTTGTTGAAACCACGTTTAGGCATGCGACGGAACAAAGGCATTTGTCCACCTTCAAATCCCATACGTACCTTACTACGAGCCTTTTGACCTTTTTGGCCACGGCCTGCAGTTTTACCGTTACCAGATGAATCCCCACGACCAACACGATTACGTACTTGACGT
>DXAP01000034.1 GCA_019116985.1 Candidatus Ligilactobacillus excrementavium
AAGTCCATTAGAGACTGCAAAAAGAGAAATGAATGAGGAAACCAGTTATCAAGCACAAGATTATGAATTGTTATCGACTTTTTATAGTTCACCTGGATTTTCTGACGAATTGATGTATTTATACCATGCAACTAATTTAATGCCAGTTGAAACAAAATTGCCACAGGACGCAGATGAATTTTTGAAGATCGAAGAACTATCAAGCAGTGAAGTAAAACAGGCGATCGAAAAAGGCGAGATCTGTGACGCAAAGACTATTATGGCGGTTTTGTACTGGAATTTGATGGAGCAATAATATGGCAGATGAAGAAAAGCTAAGTCGGAGAAAAAAAACACAAGAGCGGCAGTCTTTATCCTGGTGGAAAAAATTTAAAAAAAATAAAACTCAACAAAAAGCTGAGCAAGCTGACCCGACAAACAATGATCCTAAAGAAATGCAGGCCAATGTTGAACAAGAAGATCATCATCTTTCTCGTAGTCAAACTAGATTAGACAGGCAAGGATCTAATGAAGACGATAAACGAAGAAAGTTAGGTCGACGGTTAGATATTACAATTGGTATTTTGATAGTGTTGATTATTTTAGTATACGTATTTATGCGATTTGTTAATTTTTAACAGCTAATGGAGAGTATTTCTACTTATCATATGAATTAAAAGGAGTTTTTAGCAATGAAGTACGGTATTATCTGTGCAATGGAAGAAGAAATCAAGGAATTATTAACTCATTTAGAAAATAAACAACAAACAGAAATTGGTGGCACTGATTTTTATGAGGGGACGATCGATTCACAACCAGTTGTTTTAGTTCGTTGTGGGATCGGTAAAGTTCAGGCTGCGATCACAACTGCATTCTTGATCGTTGACTTTAAGGTAGATGCGGTTATTAATTCGGGATCAGCCGGTGGGATCGGAAAAGGCCTTCATGTCGGGGAGCTTGTATTGTCAACAGGGGCGGCTTACCATGATGCTAATGCTATCGCTTTTGGGTATAAAATGGGACAATTACCACAACAACCACAAATTTATGAAGCTGATGAAAAGTTGGTAAATAAAATTGCACAAGCTGCTCAAAAAACTGGGTTAGAAACTAAAAAAGGATTGATCGTTTCTGGTGATCAATTTATTTCTGATAGTCATGAAATCAAACGGATCAAAGAAATTTATCCAGAAGCTTTGTGTTGTGAGATGGAAGGTGGGGCAGTTGCTCAAACTGCTTACCAATTTAAAGTGCCATTTGCGATCATTCGTGCAATGTCTGATGTTGGTGATGAAAATGCTGGACAGAGTTTCGATGAATTTATTATTGATGCTGGTAAACGTTCAGCACAGATGATTTTGAATTTTTTAAGTTAAATAAGACGGATCAGATAGTTAGAAAAATTTAATTAGAAGTTTTATATAAGGGATCAGAAGGTGTAAAACAATTGAAACATATATATCTTGATAACGCAGGTACGACACCAATGGATCCTGCTGTTATCAAAAAAATGACAGACACTATGACAGCGACTTTTGGGAATGCTTCAGCGACAAACTATTATGGTCGGCAGGCACGTTCCATCTTGGACAATAGCCGACATGTGATCGCCCAGTCAGTGAATGCACAAAATGATAATGAAATTATATTTACGAGTGGGGGCACGGAAAGTGATAATACAGCTATCGTTGGTACAGCTTTAGCTCGTAAAGATCTTGGCAAACATGTGATCACAACTAGTATTGAACATGAAGCGGTACTTAAACCGATGCATTTTTTAGAAACACAAGGTTTTGAAGTCACTTATTTGCCAGTAGATCAGAATGGTGAGATATCCTTAGAGGATTTAAAACGCTCTTTGCGTGATGATACTATCTTAGTTTCGATCATGACGGGTAATAATGAAGTAGGTGCAAAGATGCCTATTCATGAGATCGGTGCTATTGTGGCTGATTCAAATGCTTGGTTCCACACGGACGCCGTGCAAGCTTATGGGCTATTAGATATTGATGTAAAAAAAGATAATATTGATTTATTATCAACATCGGCTCATAAGTTGAACGGTCCTAAAATGTGTGGCTTTTTATATTGTCGAGCAGATCATAATTATGAATCAATACTTAAGGGTGGTGACCAGGAACTTAAAAGGCGAGCTGGTACAGAAAATATTCCTGCCATTGCGGGTTTTGCGGAAGCTGTTAAATTGAATTCTTCAAAGGTTAAGTTCGATCATCGACAAAATTATTATGGATTTAAACATCAGCTAGTTGATGGTTTAAAAAATAATGGTATTGATGTTGCAGTTAATGGAAAACTTGATGAAGGTGAATTACCGCATGTCATTAATTTGTGGTTCAAAGACCGTCCAGCAGATGCCTTATTGACCAATTTAGATTTAAAAGGGATCTCTGCTTCAGCAGGTTCAGCATGTACAGCAGGATCATTAGAGCCTTCTCACGTTTTGACGGCGATGTATGGAAAAGGTTCTCCACGAATTAGTGAGTCGCTGCGCTTTAGTTTTGGTGCATTCAATACTGCTGCCGATATTGAAGCGGTGATCACGGCATTAACTTTAATTATTAAAAAATAATGTTCTTGAAAGGGTGGAAGAGATGGCAACTGCTAAAAAGGCCCAAATAAAAGGTAGTCAGCAAGTTTATAGTTTAGCGCAAGATATCAAAAAATATTCTTTACGTGATGCAGGTTTTACAGAAAAGAAATCTGGTAAATTTCAGTTAGAACGAAGTTTAGATCCGAATGTTTCATCCAACGTTAGTATGAAATTAAAAATAGTTGTTGATGCAGACCTGAAAAAGTTTAAAATGTCAACTACTACAGCAAATGGACTAAAAGAGGTCAATATTTTTAAAACAGGAAATGTGGATACTCAGGCCGAACAGCTAGGCTATTTGTTAAATGATCTGCAGGAACGCGAGATCTTAAAAAAGATGTAGCGTTCTTAGTAAAGAATACTTCGCTCAGTTTATTTGTAAGTGGATTGTTTTTCACATGTTATTTTCCAGTGCTTTCTAACTAATAATAAGCTTTTTGCATGAATTACGTGGAGAAATCTTTAAAAAAACTAGCCCTTGTGCTAAACTTGAGTTTACTGAATAAAACGACCTTCAAATCGTATAGATTCAGAATCTAAATGAATGATGGTGAAAAAAATGGTAGATAACAGCCATACCCGTGTTGTAGTTGGAATGAGCGGTGGAGTTGATTCATCCGTTTGCGCTTATTTATTAAAACAACAGGGTTATGATGTGGTTGGTGTGTTCATGAAAAATTGGGATGATACAAGTGATAGCGGTGTTTGTACGGCTACTGAAGACTATCAGGATGTTGCTAAAGTTGCCAGCGAGATCGGTATCCCTTATTATTCCGTTAACTTTGAAAAAGAATATTGGGATCGTGTCTTTACTTATTTTTTGGATGAATATAAAAACGGACGCACGCCTAATCCAGATGTAATGTGTAATAAAGAAGTTAAATTTAAGGCATTTTTAGATTATGCTTTAGAAATTGATGCAGATTATGTTGCGATGGGGCATTATGCACAAATTTCTAGAGACGAGGACGGTACGATCCATTTGTTACGTGGAGCAGATGATAATAAAGATCAAACTTATTTCTTAAGTCAACTGAGCCAAAGACAGTTAGAGAAAGTTATGTTCCCGATCGGAGGCATGCAAAAGTCAGAAGTTCGTCGTATTGCTGCAAAAGCCGGTTTAGCCACCGCAAAAAAGAAAGATTCTACAGGAATTTGCTTTATTGGGGAGAGAAATTTCCGTCAATTTTTGAGTGAATTTTTACCAGCCCAACCAGGGAAAATGGTTACGATCGATGGTGAAGTTAAAGGTGATCATTATGGCTTAATGAATTATACGATCGGTCA
>DXAP01000035.1 GCA_019116985.1 Candidatus Ligilactobacillus excrementavium
GCGTAACTATTCATTTGAATGATGATCTTACTAAGGTGATCGTAGAATTTGACCGACCTGTTCGTGCTATCACACCAGGGCAAGAAGTTGTTTTTTATGATGGCGAAGAATGTCTAGGTAGCGGTACGATCGACCATGCATACCAAAAAGAGCGTACTTTACAATATGTTTAATTGAAAAGTGTTAAAGGAATGGGGAAACCTGTTCCTTTTTTATTTCGAAAATAGCTGAAATGCTGGGCTCAAAGGGATAGATAAGTTGAACTTATATTCCTTTATGTGCGATAATAAGTTTATTATTCGAACAAAGGACGGCAATATATGACACAATTATTTTTTATTAGACATGGACGGACTGAATGGAATTTAGAGGGAAGATATCAAGGAGCACATGGAGATTCAGCGTTACTACCTGAAAGTTTTAATGAAATTGACGAGTTAGCAGATTTTTTAAAACAGTACGATTTTGCTAAGATATATTGCAGCCCGATCAAACGTGCTCGAGTTACAGCACAAAAATTAGAATCACAATTACCGCAACCGATCAATATCGTGGCTGATGCCGCTTTTGCAGAATTTGATTTAGGTAAAATGGAAGGTATGCTTTTTAAAGATGTAGAACAACAATACCCCGAAGAGTTAGATGCTTTTAGACATCATCCTGAACATTACGATCCCACAGAAATTAAAGCAGAATCTTTTCAAGAATTATTTGATCGTATGACTCCTAAAATATTAGAAATTTGTCAACGATATCCTGATCGAAATGTCATCATTGTTTCTCATGGTGCTGCACTTTGTGCTGAGATCCGTTATTTGCAAGGAATACCTTTAGAGCGTATTCGTAGTCGTGGAGGTTTGACGAATACCAGTACGACCATTTTACAGACCTTAGATGAAGGCAAACATTTTAGATGTTTGGAGTGGAATAAAACTGACTATCTTTCAAGGCAATTAACAAAAAACGATACGGTATAAAAGATTAATAATGAGGTCGAGGAGGAGTGATCATGACAGAAAGAGCAGCTTTGCAACATAAAAATGAACAGATCGTAAAAAAAATGGTTAAATCTTTAGATGAAGATCCATATGATCCTAAGCGCTATTATGATTTAGGGAGTATGTTAACTAAAATACAGAGCTTCCAACAAGCTGAAGAATTATTCTTAAAAGGATTGAATGTTTTTACAAAAGACCCTTCTAAACAAGGGTTGTTACATTATGGTTTAGGAAATGTGTATTATGCAACAGGTCTTTATGAAAAGGCAATTTCTGAGTTTTCTAAGGTTAAAGATGCGAAACTAAAAGCAGATGCTTTATTGATGATAGCGCAAGGTTATTATGCGCAAAATCAATACCAACAAGCGATGGTTTTTGCTTTGACTGCTAGTGAAAATGCAACGCAAGATCCTGCTCCTAAAGCACTGTTAGGGGACTGTTTTTTGGCGACGGGGGATTTTCAAAATGCACAAAAATATTATGATAAAGCGCTAGCTTTGAATAAAAAGGATATCCATGTTAATTTTCAAAGAGGATTGACTGCACTGGTTCAAGGACAAAAAGCAGATATTTATTTTACTAGAGTTAAGAAAAGAGATCCGCAATATTTAAAAAAACATCAAGAACGTTTGAACGATATTGCATCATTGCTTAAAAAACAAAATGGAAAAGGTGGCAGGGAGTAAAAAAGTGGCACAAGAAAATATTGAGCTGTTTGGCACTCCCCAATTGCGAGATGAGGCTTACGTAGTTGGTCAGGTCACGCAGGTCTTTTTTCAATCATCGGCAAATTTTTATAAGGTTTTATTGGTAAAAATTAAAGAGAAAAACTTTGACTGGTTTGAAAATACGATCACAGTCACAGGAAACTTTGCTGATATTAAAGAAGAAACGCCTTATCGTTTTACGGGTCGTTTGGTCAAACATCCAAAATATGGGCAGCAATTTCAAGCTGAAAATTACCAAACAGAGGTCCCCAATTCTAAGGAAGGTATAGTTACTTATTTATCGAGTAGTCAGTTTCCTGGTATTGGTGAAAAAACAGCACAGAAAATAGTGGGTCAGCTAGGCAATGATGCAATAAATTTATTACTGCAAGATCCCCAGAAAGCTGAAGAACTAGGGCTTAGTGATAATCAACAAAAATCATTACTTGATAATTTAAGGGCCGATCAAGGAATTGAGCAAATAATTATTGGGTTGAATAGTTTAGGCTTTTCAAGCAATATGGCTGCCCGGATATACGAATATTTTCAAGAAGATACTTTGAATACTATCCACGATGATCCTTATCAACTTTCGATCCATATTAATGGGATCGGTTTTTATCGTGCCGATCAGATAGCTGAACAGCTGGGTTTTGAAGCGGATGATAGTGGTCGTTTGCGTGGTGCAATTTTTCATGTGTTGTATGATTATAGTAGTTCGGACGGAAATATCTATATTCCGGGTGATCTTTTGTTACAAAAGGTCCAGCAGCTATTAGAAGAAGGCCGTAACGTTCAAATTGACCCAGATAAAATTGCGGATGAACTTATCAGGTTATTGCAAAAGAGATCGTTGGTTGTTGAAAATAACAATTTTTATTTAAAAAAATACTTTTATGGTGAGTGGGATATCGCGACTGAGTTAGGTCGGGTAATGACGTCAGATGAAGAGCAGCAAATACCGACAAAAGAACAACTATCAAATGATCTTAGTAAAATCGAAACGCAAATGAATATAGAATATGATGAAATCCAAAAAGAAGCAATTATAGCTGCTTTGACTTCTAAAGTATTCTTGCTGACAGGCGGTCCAGGTACTGGGAAAACAACTATTATTAATGCGATTGTGGCCTTATATGCTTATGAAAATGATATCGATCTTGATGACCACAGACATTTGCCGATTTTGTTAGCTGCCCCAACAGGACGTGCTGCCAAACGAATGAGTGAAATGACGGGCTTGCCAGCCAGTACTATTCACCGGTTATTGGGTATCAATGGACATGAAGAAGGATTACCTGAAGAAGTTGATGATTTGGATGGGACTTTGTTGATCATTGATGAAACGTCAATGGTGGATACTGATTTAATGAAAGTATTAGTTCAAAGTATACCGGATAAAATGCAAGTAATTTTTGTCGGCGACCGTCATCAGTTACCTTCAGTTGGTCCGGGACAGGTTTTTGCCGATATGTTGGAGAGTGATGTCTTACCAAAAAAGGAATTGACGAAAATTTACCGTCAAGGTGAGTTTTCATCGATCATCTCATTAGCGCATGCAGTTAATGAGGGTAAGATCCCTGCTGATTTTAGCCAGCAGCAAAATGATCGTTCTTTTATCTCTTGTAGTGCGCAACAAGTTCCACAAGTCATTGCAAAAGTTACAGAGGTTGCTTTAAGGAAGAATAACAATAAAGATGATATCCAAGTTTTGGCTCCCATGTATCGGGGCCCAGCTGGTATAGATAATCTTAATGAGCTTTTACAGAAAATTATGAATCCACAACGTCCACGACAAAAGAAAATTGAAGTTAAAGGGCATCAGCTGAGGATCGGTGATCGAGTTTTACAATTAGTAAATGACCCAGAGAAAAATATTTATAATGGCGATATTGGTGAAGTAGTCGGAATTGATATCGGTGATAAGGGAGAAAAAGCTGGTCCTGATAGCGTGACAGTTTCTTTTGAACAAAATGAAGTAGAAATTGAGAAAAAAGATTGGAAAAATCTTACTTTAGCTTACTGTTTGTCGATTCATAAGTCACAAGGTGGAGAATTTCCAATTGTGATTTTACCAATGGTCAAACAATTTTCACGGATGTTTGCACGAAATCTTTTGTATACGGCAATTACCAGAGCTAAGTCAAAACTTATTTTAGTGGGAGATATTGATTCTTTTAAGCAGAGCGTTTCAAAAGTTTCGCATAATCGGCTGACAACATTGACGCAACGTTTACAGTCTGAATTAGGCGATGATGATTTGACTGTAACTGAAGATGATACAGATAAACAGAAAAGTTCAGAAAGCAGTATTAATGGGGAAAAAATACCAAAACAAAACCAAGATCTTAATATAAAAGAAAATAGCAGTCAGGATACTGAAAATACTCAAGGACCACATATTTTAACTGTAGAATTGATCGATTCACAACAAATTGATCCTATGATCGGTATGCAAGGTCTTGTTCCATATGATTTTTAAGTCAATTTTAAAAGTATTAAAAAAGGTTTCAAGATCAATATATACATGAATGTGTACATTGGTTTTGAAACCTTTTTAATGTCTTTCTTTAACAGGAATACTTTGAACGTCGATCCAGAAGGGATATTTAATAGTTTTGAAAAACAAGTCAAAATACTGATTAGGTAATTCTTCACCATCAATTTGACCAAACTCTAAAGAATTAATAACAATATGGATCTCTTTATTTTTGTAATGGTGTATACCAGGGAAGCGCCACTGTTTCCTAAAGTAAACCATGATCGCTAGTAAGAAAAATTTAAAAAAGTTCATATTGTCTGCAACTACTAAGTCAAGCTGCTTGTCAGTCGCATTTGCTTCGGGTGACAAAACCATTTTTCCCGTCATGAAAGGTTGGTTAGAAATATTTACGATATATGAGTGCTGAAAAAATTCATAGCTATCACCAATTCGAAGTGTAACAGGAAAAGCTTCTTGATCCATATACGCTTTGAATAAGGCCGAAATGTAACTTATAAACTTTAAATGGAATTTTTCGGATAGTTTTGATGTTTTTTTATGGTGCAGCATGCTAATAAGATAAGCATCTTGGCCAACACTATAATCATTTAAAAAATAACCTTGTGTGTTATGGGACATTTCTTGATAATAACCAATATCGTAATAAGCAACTTCTTGAGCGTTTAAAGATTGTTTTAAAGCTGACAAAGGTTCTTTGGCTAGACCAATTCCACGAGCAAAACTATTATTATTGCCGGATGGAACGAAACCTAAAGGTACATCAATAGTTTTTGCATCCTTGATACCATTAAGAGTATCATTTAGCGTTCCGTCACCACCAACTACAATGATCACATTTTTACCTTGATTTTTAGTGGACAATTCAGATACATATGAACTAGCAATTTTACGTGCATCACCAAGGTGATGGGTCAGCTCAAAAGAATAATTAATATTTTGAGAATCTAATTCGTTTTTAACCGTTTGCCAGATGGATTTGGCTTTTCCATCGTTAGCATGGGGGTTAACGATCAGAAAAAATGTACGCAAGTCTAAATACCTCCCTTCAAAAATTTTTAGCATAAATTACAAGATAAATAAAACCGGAAATACCATTTGGTAGTCCCGGTCCTTTAACTAATTTTAGACAGTGACAAACATTGGTAAGATCATAGGATGTCTTTCAGTTTGATCGAATAAAAACGATTGTAGATCTGATGTAATGGCCTCACGGATCTGTGCCTCTGTCACATTATCTTCCTTTAAAGTTCGTTTGATAGTGCGATTTAAAAGACGACGACCTTTATTGATCAATTCACCAGACTCGCGCATATAAATAAAGCCGCGTGATAAGAGATCTGGACCTGCCAAAATTCGTTTCTTTTGCATATCGATCGTAGCTACGACTACGACGATCCCATCTTTAGATAAGATACGACGGTCACGTAAAACTACATTTCCAATGTCCCCAACACCGGAACCATCGACATACACATCACTGGCATCAAAATGCCCCGCAATACGGGCTGAATCACTTGTTAATGCTAGTACATCACCGTTCTCTAAGATAAATGTATTTTCTTTAGGAACATCACATCTTTGGGCCAACTCTGTGTGTATCTTTAACATCCGATACTCACCATGGACAGGCATGAAATACTTAGGTTTCATTAAACGTAACATGAGTTTTTGTTCCTCTTGTCCACCATGTCCGGAAGCATGAATGTTATTGACTTTACCATGAATAACTGTTGCACCTGCTTCTTCTAATTCGTTGATCACACGGTTAACACTTAGAGTGTTACCGGGAATAGGGGAACTAGAAAAGACGACAGTATCATTAGGTTGAATAGAAACTTGGCGATGAGTACCATTTGCGATACGACTTAAAGCGGCCATTGGTTCGCCTTGAGATCCGGTACACAAAATCATGATTTTATTAGCTGGAAGCCGGTTGATCTCACGTGCATCAACTAATGCATCATCAGGGATATCTAAATAGCCTAATTCGCGACCATTTGCGATCGCAGCTTCCATACTTCGCCCAAAAACAGCAATTTTACGACCACGGTTGATTGCTGCAGTAGCAGCCTGTTGTACCCGAGAAATATTTGAAGCAAAGGTGGCAAAAATAACACGGCCATCTACTTTTTCAAAAATTTGTCGAATAGATTTTCCGACCCAACGTTCTGATTTAGTGAAATTGGGGATCTCAGCGTTTGTACTATCAGACAACAAGCACAAAACGCCTTCTTCACCTAATTTTGCCATCTTTTGTAGATTAGGCGGTTGATTGGTAATGGGAGTCAGATCGAATTTATAGTCTCCCGTGCAAACAATGGTTCCAGAAGGGGTTTTGACTGCAACACCCAATGTGTCAGGAATTGAGTGAGTAGTACGGAAAAAAGAAACGCTTGTTTTTCTAAATTTTAAAACTGTATCTTCATTAATTTCGTGTAGTTCTGTCGTTCGTAACAAACCATGTTCTTCTAATTTGCTTTTGATCAACGCTAGAGCTAACGGTCCAGCATAAACTGGTACGTTGAGTTGCTTTAATAAGTAAGGGACTCCACCGATATGATCTTCGTGTCCGTGAGTGATCACGAGTGCTTTTATTTTTTGTTTATTTGCCACCAAATATTGATAGTTTGGTATAACGTAATCGATCCCCAATAAGTCATCTTCAGGAAACTTTATTCCCGCGTCGACAAGGATAATTTCATCTTGAAATTGAATGCCATAAGTGTTTTTGCCAATTTCATCCAAACCACCGACTGCAAAAACAGCCGTTTCATTGTTTTTGACATGCAGTTTTTTCATTTATTGAACTCCGTTAATTGAAAATTAACACTTTGCTGTTCATATTCCAGCGAAGCATCATCGAGTTTTTCAATAAACTCGATATTGTGGTCTGTTTGTTCTTCGACCAAGGCCCGCGCTATTGCTTCTGAATCTGCTTCTAAATATAAAGATTCAGTAGATTCGCGACGAGGATTGATCCTTTTGGTTGGTTGATAATATACTTTAAAAATCATCTAATAATCTCCTTTATTACATAATAGAACTGTTCTGCGTTTTAGTGACGCAAAAAATAAATTCCGAACATGGATCGTATACACGATATTTAGTATTATTTTAGCATAGAAAATCTAGCAAGTATAGAAGAGGACATAGTCGTTTATAATTTAATTATATTTTTAGTGTTTGGATTTTGTTTCATATACTCGATAAACTAGTGCGGGTTCAAAAATTATATTTTGAACATAAACGCATTCTTACTAGCTGGTACTGATTATTTACATATCACTATGTTAAAATAAATTCAGAGTAATACTATTTAATTGGATCAATTAAACGAAAGGCAGATTTTATGAAAATTATTTTAAGCCTAATTGTGGTACTGTTAGTAGCTATTCTAGTTATTTTTCTTGTTAAGAAACGTAAGGATTCCCAGTTAAAAAAGAAACAAAAAGAATATGAATACTTAGTAACTAAGTCCATGAGAGAATCGCTTGGTCAAGTTAAGATAGCTGGATTTAATGGAAGTGAGGTTTCTTTTGATTCAGCTACTATTTCACCAGTTTCAAAGGTATGGGGGTTAAACGTGGTGGTGTTTGATTATTCTTTTTCTGCAATTGATTTAGACAAAGAACAAGTTAACCATATTAGAGAAGAATTGAAAAGTAAGTTAGAAAAGTTTGCTCGAGAAAAAGACTTGACGATGGATAACGGCAGGTGTCCTTTAGTTGTTTCAGATATGTGGTCGCGTAAGGGCAAACTTAATGTAGAAGTCGCATATCTGATCAATGAAGAAACACTTGGCTATGTACATGACTTAAAAAGGATCGATAATAATAAATAAGAGGGTGAGACAAAAGATGTTTTGAAGCCGATTTGTAACGCAATCGTTGTTAAAAATCGGCTTCAATCTTTTGGAACACGTTTAAGGGCCATCGATCTATCCCATTAAAATGGGTTAAATCGATGGCCCTTTTAGAACCGCACAGCTAGTTTTGTCCCAGCTGCTTTCATGTATTAATTAAATAGACTTTTAATTGATCAATACTCCACCTTCTGGGGCTTCGAAACGTTTATCTTTATTGATATGATCATAAAATAATACACCGTTCAAATGATCAAATTCATGTTGTACTACGATCGCAGGGTAATCTTTTAAGCGAGTAATATGTTTATTTCCCTCTAGATCAAACCAACGTAGTTTGATCCTATCATGTCGCCAGACATAACCTGGCACGTCTTCATCGACAGAAAGACAGCCTTCTCCAGTACCTAAAGCAGCACCTTGCACTGACTCGCTTAAAATCGTAGGATTAACGATGATTTCTTTAAAGGCAGGGGGTTCTTCTTCATTTTCAGCTGGGACTAAAACTGCGGCCATTCTTGTTGGAGAGCCAACTTGTGGGGCCGCCAAGCCTACACCTGCCCTTAGATGGTATTTTTCTGCAAGTTTTTCGTCTTGGCTAACTTCTAAGTATTCCATCATTTTATGTCCCATTTCGATTTCCTTAGTAGAGAGAGGGAAATTTAATTCTTCAGCTCGTGAACGCAAAACGGGATTTCCGTCACGAGTAATATCGTCCATTAATATCACGTGTATAATGCCTCCAAAAAAGATAATTATTATCTATTCTAGCATAATTAGAAGTGTCATGGTTAAAAAGATGAATTGAGGCTGGAACAAAACTAGCTGTAAAATCCTAAAAGGGCCGTCGATCTATCCCATTAAATCGGTTAAATCGACAGACCTTAAGCGTGTTTCAAAACATCTTTTATCTCACTTTCTGATTTTTGAATTTTGGTTGATAGACTTTGTAATTTGAGTCAAAAGACGAAAATTTTCACTTACCATAGTTTGTGTTAGAATAGTTAGACAGATACAGTCAACGTAAATTCCATGGGAGGCGTGAACATGACTAAAAACGTTTTGATCTGTGGGAATGATCCGTTAGTGGAAGCAATCTTACAGCATAATATTATTGAAGATAAATCAATTAATTTTATTTGGTACCAAAAAGAAGTAGAATTTTCTGATGCTGTCGAAGATGTTTTGACTTCTGGAGTACTAGCTAAGAATTTAGGCTTGACGGCAACCAATACGCCAGATTGGAGTAGTATTGATTTGTTATTAATAGGTGATCTTGATGTAGCTGAAAATGATAATTTAGAATTTCAGCAAAAATTGCGTTCGGAGATCCATTGGACGCAAGTGATCATGAACCAAGCGATGGCGAATAATTTTGCTGGTAAAGTTTGCTTTTTGACAGAGCATTGTGAAGAACAGGTTTTTTCGGCATTACACTTTTCTGGGTTACCGGTCAATGCGATTTTTGGTTTAGGTACTTTTCCATTATCAATTCTAGCTGAAAAATTGATCAGTAATATTTTAAAAATTGATGCACGTCAGGTTCATGTAAGTGTCTTAGGAACGTCTGCTAATGCTCTCCCAGCTTGGAGTAGAGGGCTAGTTGCCGGTACGCCGCTGCTTTCTTTAATTGCTCAAGAAAACAGTCTATTCAGTCAAGATGAGCTGACAGCTATTGAGGAACAATTAAACAGATGTTCAAAGAGAAGTTTATTGCCAGCAATTTTGAATGGGCTCGATCGTGTATTTGAGGCTTTATTTACTCCATTTGCACAGAGTATCCCATTAACACACCAAGTCGAATTAGGTGGCGAGAAAATTGCGATCAGTGAGCCAGTCTTGTTGTCTACGCAGGGTGTTTCTACTTTACCTACTGTTAATTTATCCGAAGATGAAAAGCAGCGCTTCGTAGGAATTAAGACAGATGTTTTATCTGAAATTCAAACTTTGGTAAGGGGACAGTAGTTATGAGTCTAGAAAATTATGAATATCCGCTAATGCCTGAATGGGATGTTTCAGGGGTTATTGTTGCTACTGATTTGTACCAAGCTGTAGAAAAATTATATACAACTGGCATCAAACGAACGGAATTTTTAAATAAATACCAAAAGTTTTTGGACTTAGAGCCTGCCAAGATGATTCAAAAGCAATTATATAAAAGATTCAAAGAAGTTTCTGGATATAGTATTTATACTGCAAGTCAGTATGTATTGAAACATGAGCAAAAATTTGTTCGTTGTCAAACATCAAAGGGGTGATCAAATGTATGACCAACAACAGATCCACCAAGAAGTCAAACAATGGTTTCGGCAAGTGCGTCCGCAAATTTTGGAAGGACGTGAAAAGGGGTTAGACATTGAAAATAAAACCTCCCGCCTAGATCTTGTTACAAATATCGATAAAGAGACGGAAAAATTTTATCGTCAAAAAATTGCAGAGAGCTTCCCCGGGTCATCAATTTTGGGTGAAGAAGGGTCAAAAGATGATATTAATAATGCACCAGGGCTTTTTTGGGTGATCGATCCAATCGATGGTACAATGAATTTTGTTAAGCAGGGTGCAAGTTTTGCCAGCATGATAGCTGTTTATTATCAGCAAAAACCGCTTTTAGGTTATATTTATGATGTTGTTCATGATCATTTATATTGGGGTGGACATGATTTGGGCGTTTATTGTGATGATAAACAATTGCCAGTTCCTGAAAATATTCCCCTAAAAGATGGCTTGTTGGGAGTGAATGGTCCGATGTTGATGTCGAATTATCGTAATTTGCAAGAGGTCGTCAAACAAAGTGCAGGTGCGCGTATATATGGTAGTGCAGGCATAGAGTATATCCATGTCCTAAAAGGCCAGTGTGTTGGATACCTATCACACCTTAGTCCATGGGATTATGCTGCCGGCAGTATTTTAGCAGAAAGTTTGAATTTGAGAGTGAAAACGATTGACGGTAAGGCTCTAGACGTGGTATCATCAGATGATGTACTGGTAGCAACGGATAAGGCTTATAACCAAATATCCTCTTTAATGGCTGCCAAATGATAGCCGATGACTGTGGCTGCATTGTCACAGTTTTTTTATGCCAGGTTATGAAAACAATGTCAAAGTTTTCACAAAAATATGAAAAAACAATGATATGTTTACTCTAGGATCTATAAGATGAAAGGAAGAAGAAATTTTGAAAACACGTGATGATATTCGTAATGTTGCTATTATCGCCCATGTCGATCATGGTAAGACTACTTTAGTTAATGAAATGTTAAAACAATCAGATACACTTGATGAACATTCACAAATCGGTGATCGTGCGCTTGACTCAAATGATATTGAAAAGGAACGTGGGATTACTATCCTTTCTAAGAACACAGCTGTTCGTTATCATGACAAGCAGATCAACATCTTGGATACACCAGGACATGCTGACTTTGGTGGTGAAGTAGAACGGATCATGAAAATGGTCGATGGTGTGGTATTAGTCGTTGATGCCTTTGAAGGAACGATGCCACAGACCCGTTTTGTGTTGAAGAAAGCCTTTGAACAACATTTGACACCAATTGTTGTTATTAATAAAGTTGACCGTCCAGGTGCGCGCCCAGACGAAGTTGTGGATGAAGTGCTCGATTTGTTTATCGAATTAGGAGCCGATGAAGACCAACTTGATTTTCCTGTTATTTATGCTTCAGCTATGAATGGGACTTCATCATTGGATCCTGATATTAATACACAGGAGCATACAATGAATCCGATTTTTGATACGATCATTGATACTATTCCTGCGCCGATCGATAACTCCGATGAACCGTTACAGTTCCAAGTAGCAATGCTTGATTATAATGAGTTTGTTGGTCGTGTTGGTGTTGGTCGTGTGTTCCGTGGGACTATAAAAGTTGGTGACCACGTTACCGTTATGAAGCTTGATGGTAGTCAGCAAAACTTTAGAGTTACAAAGCTGTTTGGTTATTTTGGCTTACAGCGTCTTGAGATCAAAGAAGCTAAAGCTGGTGACTTAGTTGCTATTTCTGGTATGGAGGATATTTTCGTTGGTGAAACAATTTGCCCAGTTGACAAACCAGATGCTTTACCTATCTTGCGGATCGATCCACCTACATTGCAAATGAACTTTATCACTAATAATTCACCATTTGTTGGTCGTGAAGGTGACAATGTTACTGCACGTAAATTGGAAGATCGTTTGAAGTTACAATTACACACCGATGTTTCGTTACGTGTTGAAGATACAGAATCTCCTGATACATGGATCGTTTCAGGCCGTGGTGAATTACACTTGTCGATTTTGATCGAAACTTTGCGTCGTGAGGGATTTGAATTAGCTGTTTCACGTCCACGTGTTATCTTACGTGAAGTTGAAGGTAAACTATCAGAACCATTTGAAAATGTGACGATCGACACACCAGACGAATATTCAGGTTCAATTATTGATGCTCTTGCTCAACGTAAAGGCGAAATGACTAATATGGAGACTGGAAATAACGGTCAGACACGTTTGACATTTTCAACACCTACTCGTGGCTTGATCGGTTTTGATTCTCAATTCCTTTCAATGACACGTGGTTATGGTATTATGAACCATACCTTCGCTGAATATAAACCTGTGATCCGTAACTGGGAACCCGGACGTAGAAATGGTGCACTTGTGTCTATTAACCAGGGTAAAGCAACAACGTATGCTATTATGGGTGTTGAAGGACGCGGTACGATCTTCGTAGATCCAGGTACAGAGATTTATGAGGGAATGATCATTGGTGAATCGTCACGTGAACGTGATATTTCCGTGAATGTTACTAAAGGTAAAAACCTGACTAACGTGCGTCAATCAAGTAAAGACCAAACAGCTTCGATCAAGATGCCAACTCATTTGACTCTGGAAGAATCATTGGAATTCTTAAACGAAGATGAACTGCTGGAAATTACTCCTGAATCGATTCGTTTGCGTAAGAGTATTTTGAATACTAATGCACGTGAAAAAGAAGCAAAGAAAACAAAAAAAGCAACTAAATAGTTTTTATGGGCTGGAAGATAAATTCCAGTCTTTTTTGTATGATTTAAAACATTGCAATAAATTTTCTTTTGCTTAAAAATTGTTAAATCTGTACAAAAATAAGTTTCACACTGTTTTGTTAGCTAATTTTGCAATATACTTAATAGGTATAGGTTAAGTATTGGTATGAATAGGATCGAATTAATATAATTGTGTCCAATTTTTTTAAGATATCTTTCTATATGATATAATTGCCCAAGTGGTGAAAGGAGAGAAGAAATGAAGCAGGCGGTAAGTAAAAAAGATGCGTTAGTTATTTTACAGGAAAGTGCTGCTAGCATTCGTCAGTTGATCGGTAACCAAAAATATGCGTTATGTATAACTGATTGTCCCGCGTTCGATGACGTAGCGGATACGCGTGTTTATGGTTTCTCTTGCCAGGTTCAATTTGCTGTTTCCTGTGGTTTATTAACAAGTACAGAAGGAGAGCAGATGGTGGATGATTTGGAAAATGATCTTGCAATGATCAAAAAAGAAGCTGTCGATCGTTCTGCTCAGTAAAGTGCAACATGATAAAAAAAATTAGAGAAAAAATAAAATATTTTGATAATTATTTGTTTGTTCCATATATAATCCTTTGCGTTGTCGGGATCATTATGGTTTATTCGGCTAGCTCAATTAATCTTTCTTATGGTGGGATCCAATCAGATTCCTATTTATGGAAACAATTAATGTTTGTAATAATTGGTGTTTTAGCTTTATTGACAGCTTGTCATTTAAATCCTAAATGGTGGGCTAATACCAAGTTCCTTTTTATTAGCTATGGTGTGCTTATATTGCTGCTAGGCTTTGCTTTGCTTTTCACCAATCCGATCAATGGTGCTAGAGGTTGGATCACTTTAGGTCCCATTAGTATTCAACCCGCAGAATTTTGTAAGTTGTTTTTAACGATGTTTATGGCACGGTTAATGACACTTAGGGAAAAAGGTTTAGAACAAGGTGTGATTTATAATCGTTCCTCCAAACTAAAACCGTATAGTTTAGTTGCTATTATGTTGGGACTTATTATAATTGCGCCCGACTTCGGTGGTTTTATGATCAATTTTATGATTGTTTTAATAATTGCTACGGTGTCTACTAATAATGGACAATTGTCTTATAAAAAGAGAACATTTGCGTGGTCTGCAGTTGTTATAGCAATACTGATCGTTGTACAACTTTTAAGATTGGGTAATCCGTTGGGTGGAACTAAATATGCTTATATGTACTCTCGCTTTGAAGCTTTCTTCGATCCATTTTCAGTGGCAGATTCATCTGGGAAACAATTGGTCAATTCATACTATGCTATTAGCAATGGGGGACTTTTTGGTCTTGGATTAGGAAACAGCATTCAAAAAAGAGGATACTTGCCTGCACCATACACCGATTTTATTTTATCAGTTATTAATGAAGAACTTGGATTTATTGGGACTGTGGTGATTTTAGGATTATTGTGCTTTATCATTGCCAGGATCTTTTTGGTTGGTATCAGATCTAAGAATACTTATAATACCTTGTTTTGTTATGGCATTGGTTCATATATGCTGGTTCAGTCTTGTTTTAACATAGGTGGCGTTTTAGGTCTTTTGCCTATCACAGGTGTGACCTTGCCGTTTATTTCTTATGGTGGTTCCAGTATGTTAGTTCTCTCTTTGTCGGTAGGGATGGTCATGAATATTTCCGCTAATCAAAATCGCGGAACAGAGATAGATATTACCGATAAGCGGATTTAAATAAAACAGTTTGTTAATGATAATTATGTTAAAAATTTTTTTATGAAAGTGGTGTGGTTAAATGAAAAAAATTTTAATTGCAAATCGTGGCGAGATCGCGAATAGGATCATTCGTGCGTGCCATGAATTAAAAATTAAAACAGTAGCAGTGTATGCAAAAGAAGACGAATATGGTGTACATAGGTTTAAAGCCGATGAGGCGTATTTGATAGGGGCAGGTAAAAAGCCCATCGAAGCATATTTGGATATTGATGATATTATTCGTGTTGCCAAAATGACTGGTGCCGATGCAATTCATCCAGGATATGGCTTTTTAGCTGAGAATGAAGAATTTGCACGTAGTTGTGAAAAAGCAGGAATTATTTTTATTGGGCCAACCGTTGAACAACTCCACATTTTTGGTGACAAGGTAGCTGCAAAGCAAGTTGCAACCAAGGCGGGATTACACACGATCCCTGGTACAGCAGACCCAGTTACTTCCTTGTCTGAAGTTTCTAAACTAGCTGATCAATTCGGTTATCCGATCATGTTAAAGGCTGCTTTAGGTGGCGGTGGTCGTGGTATGCGGATCGTACATGATGCCAGTGAACTTGAAAGTAATTATAATAGGGCAAAAAGTGAGGCTAAACAGGCTTTCGGTAGTGATGAATTGTATGTTGAAAAATATCTTGATCATCCTAAGCATATTGAAGTCCAAGTTTTGGCTGATAAGCATGGGCACGTAATGCATTTGTTTGAAAGAGATTGTTCTGTGCAACGAAGACACCAAAAGGTAATCGAGTTTGCTCCAAGTATTACCTTAGATGATCAAAGAAGAGCAGAAATTTGTAATGCTGCGGTTAATTTGATGAAGACGGTTAATTATCAAAATGCAGGGACTGTTGAATTTTTAGTTACTGATTCTGATTTTTACTTTATCGAAGTCAATCCACGAGTTCAAGTTGAACATACTGTGACAGAAATGATCACGGATATTGATATCGTACAATCACAAATAAAAATTGCCGATGATCAAGATCTTTATACAGATATGGAATTGCCACAACAAGATGAGTTAACAATGCATGGTTCTGCAATTCAATGTCGAATCACCACTGAAGACCCAGAAAATGATTTCTTGCCAGATACTGGTAAGATCGAGACTTATCGTTCACCAGGTGGTTTTGGAGTTCGTTTGGATGGTGGAAATGCATATGCCGGGGCTACGGTCACACCATTTTTTGATTCTTTGTTAGTTAAGGCTTGTGTTCAGGCTCGGACTTTCAATGATGCGGTTAAGAAAATGAAACGTGTTTTAGAAGAGTTTCAAATTCGTGGTGTTAAGACTAATATCGGATTTATGCAAAAGGTTTTGTCACATCCTACGTTTGTTTCAGGTCAGGCACACACTACTTTTATTGATGATACAAAAGAATTATTTATTCCTGAAAAAGAACCCAATACAAGTAATATGTTATTGAAATATATCGGTGACATTACGGTCAACGGTTATCCTGGCCTTCAACGCCACAAAAAAGTTTATTCTCCAGAGGCGCAATTAGATACCAGTTTGATAACTGGTCAGCCGCATGAAAATGCCAAGAGTATTTTAAAATCTCAAGGAGCTGCGGCAGTGGTTGATTGGGTCAAGCAACGATCAAAGTTGTTATTGACCGACACAACAATGCGTGATGCACATCAGAGTTTGTTTGCAACACGTATGCGTACCAAAGATATGAAACCAATAATCGATGTTTATGACCGCGCCTTCCCTGATGTATTTTCAGCCGAAGTATGGGGTGGTGCAACATTTGATGTAGCTTATCGTTTCTTGCATGAAGACCCATGGGAACGGCTGAAGTTAATGAACAAAAATATGCCAAATACTTTGTTGCAGATGTTATTCCGGGGCTCTAATGCTGTTGGTTATAAAAATTACCCTGATAATGTTTTACGCGAGTTTATCGCTGAAAGTGCACAACAAGGTGTTGATGTATTTCGTATCTTTGATAGTTTGAATTGGGTCGAACAAATGGAAAAAAGTATCCAGTACGTTCGTGATACAGGTAAACTCGCAGAAGGAACGATGTGTTATACCGGTGACCTGTTAAATCCTAATGAGCACAAATATGATTTAAACTATTTTGTTTCTTTAGCTAAAGATTTAGTATCTGCCGGTGCACAAATTATCGCTGTCAAAGATATGGCTGGTTTATTGAAACCCAATGCTGCTTATGAATTGGTCAGTTCCCTAAAAGATGCTGTGGATGTTCCGATTCATTTGCATACACATGACACAACTGGCAATGGCATTGCTACGTACACTCAAGCAACAAGAGCGGGCGTTGATATTGTTGATGTTGCAAGTAGCGCACTAGCTGGTACAACTAGTCAACCATCGATGACAAGTTTATATTATAGTTTGACAGGCGACAAGCGCCAGCCAGAACTAGATATAGATTCGGCTGAATCAGTCAACCGTTATTGGTCTGGTATCAAACCATATTACAAAGACTTTATGAAAACTAACGATTCTGTACAGACTGATATTTATCAAACTGGTATGCCAGGTGGTCAATATTCCAACTTGCAACAACAAGCAACTGCAGTTGGTATTACCGATTTTGAAGAAGTTAAACAGATGTATCGTACTGTAAATAGTTTGTTAGGTAATATTATTAAAGTCACACCAAGTTCAAAAGTTGTTGGTGATTTAGCACTATTTATGTTACAAAACAATTTGGATGAGGATAATATTTTAAAACGAGGTCAAGAATTAGATTTTCCACAATCAGTAGTGGACTTCTTTGCAGGAGATATCGGACAGCCAGTGGGTGGTTTTCCACCAGAATTACAAAAGGTTGTTTTGAAAGGCAAAGAGCCGTTAACTGTTCGTCCTGGTAGTTTAGCAAAGCCAGTTGATTTTGAGGCCGCACAAAAGAAGTTAGCTAAAATTATTAATCGTCAACCAAATAAATTGGAAGTTTTGAGTTATGTTTTGTATCCTGAAGTCTTTACCGAATATGAAGCAACAACCAATCAGTTTGGGGCAGTTGAGTATTTGGATACCTCGACTTTCTATCAAGGTATGCGATCAGGTGAAACCACTGAGATCTCATTTGGTAATGGTAAAAGTCTAATTATTAAATTAGATTCTGTTTCAAAACCGGATGATGCGGGTAACCGGACATTGTTTTTCTCTGTCAATGGTGAAACTTCACGGATCGTGATCAACGATCAGAATCAAGTAGGCGCTAGTGTGGCTGTCCCTAAAGCTGAGCCAACTAATCCTGAGCACGTAGGTGCTACACTTAGCGGTTCGGTGCTAGAACTTTTAGTAAAAAAAGGGCAAAAGGTCAATAAAGGCGATGAAATGCTCGTCACTGAAGCAATGAAGATGGAGACGACTATCAAGGCACCATTTGATGGTACGATCAAACATATTTATGTTAACAAAGGTGATCTTTTGGAAACAGGTGACCTATTATTAGAAATTAGACGTGACAAACAAAAAGGTGATCGTGAAATGCCGGAAGTATAATTCACGGATCGTTTTTGAAAGGAGGAGTGTAGTTGCCATTTCAAATTAAGCAACGTCAAAGTATCGTAGTATATTTATATCATTTGAAACAGAGTAAAGTTTTACGTAAATATGGTACGATCCAGTACGTCTCCCGTAAAATGAAGTATGTCATCTTATATCTAGACCAAGATAAAGTTACTGATACGGTTCAGAAGATCTCAAAATTAAAATTTGTTAAGGCAGTGGTAAAATCACCGCGTCCAGAAATCAAACGTGACTTTCAAAATGGTTCAATTTATAAAATGACTGAAGAAGATCAAGATAAGTTAAAGTACGGAGAAAAAAATGAGAGTAGTCGCAGGAAATTATAAGGGAAGAAAATTAAAGGCAGTTAGCGGAACAAAAACACGACCAACCACTGATAAAATAAAGGAATCAATGTTTAACATTATCGGCCCTTATTTCAATGGGGGCAATGTATTAGATGTATTTGCTGGTAGTGGTGCACTAGGGATAGAGGCTGTTTCGCGCGGAGCCGAGCATGCGGTTTTGATCGACCGTTCATACCAAGCAATCAAAACTATCAATGACAATGTGGCAACTACTAAAGATGAGCAACGCTTTTCTGTGATTAAGGGTGACTCATTTAAGATCTTGAAGGTGCTGGCCGCAAAAGAAGAGCAATTCGATTATGTTTTCTTTGATCCGCCGTACCGTGAGCAAAAAATTGTTAAAATGATTCAAGATTTGGTTAAATTGCACTTAGTAATAAACGGGACTGTTATTGTATGTGAAACGGATCAAAATGCCCATTTACCAAGTGAACTGTCGGGCTTTGACCTACTTAAACAGGTCGATTATGGAATAACAGAATTAACTTACTATAAATTTATCGGCGGTGAAGATTAAAATGATAGCATTATTTCCAGGGAGCTTTGATCCATTGACAAATGGTCATTTAGATTTAATTTTAAGGGCATCTAAGATGTACGATAAAATCATCGTGGCAGTTATGACAAATACGGCAAAAAAGCCATTACTTACAACTGACGAAAAATTAAAATTGATCAAAGAAAATGTTACATCGATTGAAAATGTGGAAGTTATTGCTGTTGAATCTGATTTAACAGTTAATGTTATGCATCGATTAAATGCTTCTGTATTAGTACGTGGCGTACGTGACGTTAAAGATTTTGAATATGAACGTGAGATCGCTGCGATGAATAGTCGTTTGGCTCCTGATATTGAAACAGTTTTATTACTTGCCCGACCAGAATTTTCTTTTTTGTCATCTAGTATGATCAAAGAAGTGGGCCAATTTCATGGAGATATTGATCAATTTGTTCCGGCTAATGTTGAAGCAGCTTTAAGAAAAAAATGGGCTAATGAATAAAAAAATAAAATTTAAATTATGGCATTTAATTGCTGTTGTGGTTCTTTTATTAAGCTTATTTTTGCCTCTACCAGTTTATATCGATTCACCTGGTGCAGCAAAAGATGTTGCGTCATACGTTAAGGTTAATGGTAAAAAAGATAAAAGTCCGGGTGCTTTTATGTTAGTTTATGTAAAACAAATGAAAGCTACACCGATCACATGGCTATTAAGCTTTACTAACAAATACACGACCCGGGTGCCTGCTGAGCAGGAGAGAGGCGATTATAGTGACAAAGAGATGCAACGGATTCAAAAATACTATATGAACTCATCGATCGCTGAAGCAAAATATCAAGCTTTAAAAATGTCTGGCGAGGATGTTAATAGAAAATATGTTGGT
>DXAP01000036.1 GCA_019116985.1 Candidatus Ligilactobacillus excrementavium
TCAGATGCAATAATGGTCAAATCACCATCTAATTGCCAATTCTTGATCTCATATGGCAAGATAAAATGAACGCCCTTTTTAATTGAATATTCTTGACCATCAACAGTTAATTTTCCTTGACCGTCAAGGACTGAAACTAATGTATATGGAGCTATTCCTCTAGCAAATTGAGCTGTACCACCAGACAATTGCCATTTATATACGGCAAAAAACTTTGTAGCAATAAAGCGCGTGATATTTGCATCACCAACCTGGTAATCTTGACGATTTAGCTTTGGCTCTTCAAATGGCACATTAGTACAATCGATCGATTGCTTAAGGTGCAATTCACGTTTCTGACCTGTTTTTTGATCAACACGATCAAAATCATACAAACGGTATGTTGTATCACTACTTTGTTGAGTTTCTAATACCATAATGCCCTTACCAATTGCATGGATCGTTCCACTAGGAACATATAAAAAATCGCCTGGTTTGACAGGGACATGTCTAAACAATTTGTCCCACTGCTGATTTTCGATCATCAAAGACAACTCTTTTTTGGTTTGTGCATGATGTCCATAAATCATTTCTGCACCAGGCTCTGCAGCTAATACATACCAACACTCAGTTTTACCTAATTCTCCCTCATGTTTTTTGGCGTATGCATCGTCTGGATGAACCTGAACGGAAAGATCATCCCGAGCATCTAGGATTTTAGTCAATAATGGAAAAACATCACCTTGAGCATTGCCAAATAACTCACGGTGTTCATCCCACAATTCAGTTACTGTTTTACCTTGGTATGGTCCATTAATAACTGTAGCAGGACCATGAGAATGCCCAGAAATGGCCCAACATTCCCCAGTATGGTCACTCGGAATGTCATAGCCATATTCACTGGCTAATCGCGAGCCACCCCAAATTTTTTCTTGGAAATACGGTTGTAAAAACAATGGTTCAGTCAAATTGATCCGCTCCTTTTTTGTGTCATCTATATTTTAACCGTTTGTGAAAGTTTTGACAACTTTATTTAAAATTACTAACTTCATAAACTTAAATTCCACTACAAATAAAAAACAGCTAGTCTCTTTTAACCCTAGCTGCTCCTGTATTATTTTTCTATCAGATAAGACTGAACTATCTGCTCTCTTACACGTAAATATTCAGCATTTTGCTGGCGGGGATGAACTCGATTGGTCAAAACGACCAATGCATCTTGTTTTTGCCTATCCAACAAAATAAAAGTTCCTGTATAACCAGTATGATACAGACATAACCGACCATCAGGTGTATCGCGCAAATCAAAACCTAACGAACGATGCCCCGTTCTAGAAGGTGTATGATCAGCAAACAATGATTCGATCATCGCAGTCGATAAAATCGGCATTTTACCAAATTGGCCTAACATCCATTGCGCGTATTTGATCAAATCATTTAAAGTCATAAACAAACCAGCTGAAGCGCAGTGTTTCCCCAAAACAAACGCCTTAGGATCATGCACTTCACCTTGGATCAACCCTCTGATTGGATCCACTGCAGTTGGCACACAATATTTTTCATCTGGGACAAAACCACTTTCATTTAATTGTAATGGCTGCAAAATTTCATTTTCAAAAACGGTCTGAACGGGCAAATGATATATTTTCTCAATGATCTGACCTAATAAGATCATCCCAATATCAGTATAGATCACCTTTTGCCCGATCCAATCACCAACATACATCTGTTCATAAATCGCTGATAACAATTCATCAGCATTCAACTGGTCACGATTTTTTATATAACCAGTTATGGCCGATGTATGGGTCAATAAATGCCTAACAGTTACACGTCGATCGTTAAACCGTGGTAATAATTCTGCGATCGGTTGATCAAGTGCTACCTTTTGTTCTTCTATTAATTTTAAGATCATCGGTGTTGTACAAACTATCTTAGTCAGTGACGCTACATCGTAAAGCAAGCCTGCCGTTAATTTTTGATGCATTGGAAATATTTGTTTCTCGCCAAAAACTTCTGCCTGTAATTGACCTTGATGAAGCATCGCATATGAAACACCAGGAACAATATGCTTATCAGCCAGATCATGTAGCAAACGAGTTGTCGTAGGATTCACAAAATCACTTCTTTTTACCAGAAAAATTCTTACTTCGGATCACAAATTTTCCATCAAAATAGTCGATCCGCACCACATTAGTATTTTTAACTAGAGTTAATGGAACTGTACCATCTAAGCTTTCAATAAAGGACGACAAGATCAACCCATGAGTAATGATCAAAATATCATGCTCTCCTGTATCATAAACGCGCCCAATTGATTCTAAAGTGTGTTTCATCCGCTCACTAAGGTCTTCACTTGATTCCAACGGAATATTATTGGCCATTCGATTAAATAAATCGACCAAACCATTTGCATGTTTTTTCCCAAAAGCGGTTCGAATAATTTGGAATGGACCTAAAGCACGCATTGCATTTGGAATTAAGGTTCGTTTACGTGCCTCTTCATATTGACCAAAATCAAACTCTTTAAGATCGCTAAGAAACAATCTTGGCGGATCAGGAAAATTATTCATTTGAATGATATTATCCGCTGTTTCCTGCGTACGTTTTAAATTACTAGCAAAAACTGCGCTAAAGTTAATATCTGCCATACGGCGTCCCAGTTTTCTAGCGTCCATGATCCCACGTACAGTCAAAGCTGAATCAGTTGCCCCCTGCAAACGAGCCAGTCTATTAACTTTGGTTTGACCATGGCGTACTAAATAAAAATGTACTATTCCCATTTTTTCCTCTTATCCTAATTATTACTTAATCGTCCAAATCTTCTTCAATATCTAAACCATAAATTTTGCTAACCGGCTTATCTTCATCCGCTGGGGTTACAACTACCACAGCAATTGCTCCTTTGCTTGAAACGTAACCTGCAAACAAAATAACTTCTTCTACCAAATATGCATTTGCATCAGTATTATAGATATATTGTCCGGCAACCGGCATGCTTTCAAAGTATGTCTTGTTCATCCGATAATAATCGTTATGTTCTACATCATGCATAACTAAAATTACTCTCAGCATTAAATATCCCTCACTTTTAAACAATACCTATATCATAGTATATAGACTTTGCCTGTCTATTTAAAAACCTTTTACTTAATCAAACAACAGTTTAAACATCGATCACTTTTTCTAAAAAGGCCTTGGTTCTTTCATTCGTCGGATTTTCAAAGATTTGTTGCGGTGTTCCTTTCTCCGTGACTTTGCCATCATCCATGAAAACGACCTGATCAGCAACTTCTTTAGCAAAACCCATTTCATGGGTGACCACAACCATTGTCATACCTTCCTTAGCTAAAGTTTTCATAACCCCTAAAACATCTCCGACCATTTCCGGGTCAAGCGCTGATGTTGGTTCATCAAACAACATAATATCTGGTTTCATAGCTAAAGCACGTGCGATTGCTACCCGTTGCTTTTGTCCGCCAGATAATGAAGTAGGCATGGCAGAATACTTATCAGTCAAACCAACAGTCTCAAGCAACTGTTTTGCTTGTTCCTGTGCTTTTTCAGTCGTCTCTTTCCCCAATTGAACAGGTGCTAAAGTTATATTTTCTCCGACCGTCAAATTGTTAAATAAATTAAAATGTTGAAACACCATTCCAATATTTTCACGTGCTTTATCGATATCGACTTTAGGTTGACTAATATCAACACCATCGATCTCGATCGACCCTGAGGTAGGGTCTTCTAATTTATTTAAACAGCGTAATAAAGTACTTTTACCAGAACCAGAAGGACCAATCACAACAACAACTTCACCATTTTCAACTGAAAAATTGATTCCCTTTAAAACATGATTGTCGCCATAATTTTTATTTAATTCTTTAACGTTAACTTTTAAATCTGACACTGGACATCCTCCTCGATCAAGCTCGAAATAAGAGCTCTATCTTTACTTACCGATTTTATTAACCATTCAAAACTCATTCAAATCTAATGTAGTCAAGTATACCACATCGAAGGATATCCAACATCGATATAATTCAATCAGATACATTTTTCCATAAGCTGAAAATTTTGATTATGAACCGTTTGAAAAAAGATAAACTAGGAATATCTGCTAAATTTATGGGTCTATTTCTAGCTTTCATGTTCATTTTATATTCACAGAATCTCTAAATAATTAAAAACCAATAAAAAAGGTTGCCATACCAACATTTTAAATGTGATTGACAACCATTAAAAGTTTAATATTAGGCCATGAAAATTTTACAAGAATGGCGGACTAAACAAAAAAATCGAACTACTCCAATTAGGTTTCAATTCTTTTTCTGATAATCAATTTGTTTTTGCATCAGAAAAAAATCAAATGCACAATCCGAATAAGCCAAGGCCTATATGGCACCAAAAAACTGCAGAAACAACAAGGTCACAGCGACATTAAAACAACGCTTGATATTTACACAGCCCTCACTGACGATCAGATGCAAAGTATCCCTACCCAGTTTACTACATTCGTAGATTTCTAACATTCGTGGCTGACTCGTGGCTGACTTTTTACATGAATATTCATGAATGCTTAGAAATATCTGGGAATGAAAAAGCCCCCAAATCAACGTTTTACGAAAATTTGGGAGCTTCTATTAACAAAATATTGGGCATACAGGTCTCGAACCTGTAAATTATGGATTCAGA
>DXAP01000003.1 GCA_019116985.1 Candidatus Ligilactobacillus excrementavium
TAGTTTTTATTTATTTTTTTAAGCGATTCATTGTGAACTCAAGATCTTTATTTAAATGTTCCTGTAGCAGTCTTTCGGCTAGCGGACCGTCATTATTTTTGATTGCATTTAAAATGTTTTCATGTTCATCGATTAAGTGAACGCGCTGATGTAATGTTACTGTTTGTCGCATTAAAAAAATCATTGTTTGCATTTGGTCAATAATCTTAATAACCTCTTGATTATGAGTTTCTTCAACTAAAACTTGATGAAACTCATAATTTGCTTGTAATATTTCATCTTTGGAACCCTTTTGAGCTGTTGCTACACATTGTTCCAGATGTTGTAAAGCTTCTTCTGAAATAACGTTAGCACAGTACTTAGCGGCATATCCTTCAAGAATAACACGTACTTGAAAAACATCGCGAATTTCTTTTTCACTAGGTACATGAACATGTTTGTTTTTAATGAAACCTTCGTTTTTTAATTGAGTCATGGCAGATCTGATTGGTGTCCGACTTAAGTTAAGTTTTTTGGCTAACATTGTTTCTGTTAACTTAGTTTCGGGTTTAATCTCCCCGTTTAATATTTGATTTCTTAAAAGTTCATATGCAGAAACATAACTTGGTTCTTCTTTTTTATTCATTACACTGTCCTATAAGTTTTTAATACCATCTTAACGGAAAAATTTGATAGTGTCGAACATTACCATATTATTCTGAACAGTTCAAAAGCAAAAAGTAATTGGTCTAGCTAGTTTAAGCTGCTTGTTCCTGAATGGAGCAAGTGGTTTTTTAATTTTTGGAAATCTAAAAGGTAATTTTACGTCTTGTTGGATCCGTTTTCGTTGCCAAGAAGTAGTTTTAAATAAACTCGGATTGATACCAACATCAATAAATGTATCAAAAAAGGCTCAAGTTAATTAACTGAATTATTTAGTAGATTAGTTTGAAATTTTACTCCTAGACAAATTGCACCTAAAATCAAGGCGAGAATACCACTAACAGAAAATACGTTTAAACCGAGATTACTTGTTATTGACGTCAAGGGATTAACGATAAAGGGGCTCATGACACCACCGAGTGAGTTGATTGCAACATAAATACCTAAAGCCATGGAAAGACTATTACTATCAACTGCAAGTGATAGTAGGTATGAATATTGTCCCATCGCAATGCTCATGGCTGCCCCAACAATAAAGCTACCAATAAAAATTAAAGTCAGTGAGTGACAAAATCCGATTGTTAAAAATGCACACCCGTATAAAATAAATGACAAAGCAATTGATGAATGTTTAAACTTCTTACCGATTATTCCGACGATAAAACCACATAATAAACCACCAACTAGTGAGATTGTAGAAGTTAAGGCAGCCTGTGATGTGGCTCCAAAGCCATTTTTAACCACAAATAGTGAAATATTATTGTTTAAGACGTTATTTAAAAGCATCGTGAAAAACGCCCAAAATGAGCAGTAGAAAACATATTTATTAAGTTTTATTTTGCCGTTAATTTTAACTTCTTCACCAGTATTTAAATTTAATGGGTGAAAAGGGACTAAACAGATCACGGTGATCAAAATCAGTAACGAAAAAAGATAGATCCAGTAATTGTTGATCCAATTATTTGTAGCCGCTAACTGCCCACCGCCCATTATAAAGATAATACCCCCAATATTGGTAAAACTAGTGAATAATCCCATTGTCGTTGCACGTTCTGTCTTAGGTAACATAGTTGAAATTAAAACCTGTGATAAGTTGGTACAAGCCCCTTGTCCTAATCCAACTAAACAAGAACAAAATAAGAGAAACAAAAAGTTATTATGAAAAGCAAGTGGTAAAAGACCGCCAATCAGAACTAAAGTGATCGAATTGATGGTTAGTGTTTTTAAATTGATTTTACTAGTGGATAACTTTCCGATAATCAGTCCGGCTAACATCATAAATAAGTTAGGGAATGATGTTAGCATTTGAACTCCTGTATTACTTAAGTTAAAGTGTTGAGCGATGGCAGCGTATGAGGGTGTGATGGCTAAAGCTGCCATGCCCATTGTACTGACTGCTAAAACACCTAAACGTGTTTTAGAAATATATGATTTGGTTGCAGGATCAATTTTCATTATAATCGACCTCTTTAATTATTAACGATAATATTTAAAACTGCGTTTCTTCCAGAATAGGCTGCATACCCTGCTGTACTACCGGGTAGTGTGACTGCATAAGTGTCACCGACTAACATTCCGGCAGCATCGTTTCCTACTGCGTATAATCCAGGAATAGGATAACCATAGCTATTTAAAATATTGTTGTTATTATCAACACGCAAACCACCTAGTGCACAAGCCATACCAACACCTAGTTCGACTGCATAAAAAGGTCCATCTTTCACAGGTGTTAGATAAGCTTTGTTTTTACCAAAATCGCTATCTTGTTTTGTTTGAACAAGTTGATTATAGTGAGCAATCGTTTCTGAAAGCTTAGGTAATTGTAGTTTTTCGGCTAATTCCGTCAGCGAAGCAGCTGTTGTTAAATATTTTTCGTGATTTTCTAAATTAGTTTTTATTTCAGAAGGTAGTCGATCTAGCGTCTCTGGAGATACTGGTGAATTACCGACTTCCTTATACAAGCCAATTTTTGACAAATGTTCGATAGCTTCTTGATCAAAAATTGAAAAGACACGAGATTGTGTTAGGATCGAAGCTCCAGCATGGCACATATTATCGTTGACATCTTCATTGACGAAACGTTCACCACGCTCATTGACCCATAAAATAGCTTCTTGTGTAGCCGCAGTAGCAAGTTGTGAAGACATATGAATAAATGGCGGTTTAACAGTATCGTAGATTGCACCACCGCCGTATTGAATTGCCCCCATCTGATAGTGTTTAGCTCCAACAGCCCAAGCTAATTGCAGTCCATCACCAGTAGCTTTGCCGTTACTAACAGTTAGTAAACGGTCAGAAAAGGGAGATTTTTTCCGAACTAATTCAGGGTTATCAACGTAACCACCAGTAGCTAAAATAATATTGTTGGTGGTGAGGTGACGTTCTTGGCCTGTGGCTTCATTTCTAATGATCAGGCCACAGATTTGTCCATTTTGAATAAGGACCTTTTGGGCACTAGTACTGCTGATAAATTCAGCGTCTGCTTTAACAGCTGTATTATACATTGTTTGAACCGCAGCATGGCCTCCACCAGTAAAGGGATGTATCGTGGACCAACTATCACCCTGTTTGCTGACTGCATTAAATTTAACGCCGAGTGAATGAAGCCAATCGATAGTTTGGCCGCTATAATCAATAAACTTTTTAAGGTGTCGGGCACTTGCTTCATAATGCGAGTAGTTTAATTCTTCATGCAAAAGGGCTAGCTTATTGATCTTAACATTTTGTTTTTTTTGTAAATAACTATCAACACCCATTGCACCCTCGACATAATTACCGTTGCCACCAATTGTGCGACCTTTTTCTAAGACTAAGGTGGTTAGATTTTTTTCTCTAGCGCTGATGGCTGCTGCTAAACCAGACAGTCCGCCACCCACGATCACGACATCATAACTTTTTTCTTTGGGAAACATGTTTTACCCTCCCTAATTATTTCAAGCCTACTGAAACACCGCCGTCACTTAAAATTGTTTGACCGGTCATGAAGCTTGCTTGACTAGCAATAAAAACGAAAACTTTGGCTATTTCTGCTGGAGATGCTGCGCGTTTCATCGGAACTGTGGGTAATACTTTTTTTAAAAAATCACCTTCATTGAGTGCCGTTTTGGTTAAGCCCGGGGCGACACAATTAATACGAATATTTTTATCAGCATAATCAACTGCGGCCGCCTGGGTCATCCCCATGATCCCGTTTTTAGCGGCATTATAAGCACCCATCCCACCAGGATTATAGATACTTCCAAGTGCGCCAGTATTTACAATTGAACCAAAACCTTGTTTTAAGAAAAGTTTAATTTCTTCACGCATACAAAAGAAAGTTCCACGTAAGTCTAAATTGATCGTTGTGTCAAAATCGTTATCGGTTAATTGGGCAAATGGCTTTAAAACTCCACCGCCAGCATTGTTGATTGCGTAATCTAATTTGCCAAATTCAGAAACTGCTTGTTCAAGGCCGACTTGAATACTAGTCACGTCCATGATGTCTAAGATTTTTCCAGTTATTTTGCCAGAGTATTTTTGATTTAGATTTTTGGCAGTGTCTAAAACCTGAGGATTGTTATCTGATAAAATGACATCTGCGCCTTGTATGGCAAACTGTTCACTGATAGCTAATCCTATTCCTTGTGCTGCACCAGTTACTAAAGCAACTTTGCTTTTGAGCATTATAAAAACCTCCTGATTTATTGTTGAAATTGAGTTAAGCTAAATTTTTTTGAATTTCCTTAGCTGCGATCCACCCGGAAACAAAGGCGAAACCATTTGCGATTCCTTCAAAGCTTGGGTATCCATCTGAATAAAGTCCATTAACATTGTTACCCACGATATATAAATCTTTGATTGGACTACCATCTTTTCTAACAGGTTCACAATTACGATCAACATTAACACCATCTAATGTCCCTAAAATGGCACAATGTTCAACAATTGCATAAAAAGGACCGTTGGCAACGTTAAACAGTAATTCATTAGTTGGTTTTAAGAAGACTTCATCATTTTTATTTTTGATTGCTTGATTGTAGTTACTTAAACTTCTTTTTAGAGCGTCTAGAGGTAGTCCTAATTTATATGCCAAATCTTTAACGTTTTTGCCAACCACTACTTCCCCGCTTTTAATTGCTTGATCAAAGTCGTTTTGAATATTTGGCAGTGGTCCGACTGAAGTACGTGGTATTTCTCCGACATCACAGAATTGTCTTTCGAACGAGTCTTCCAAATTAACTTCATTAGTTTTGAAATAATCAAGTGTATTTTGGTCAAGAATTACATAATATTTACCTCCTACGTTGTGAGCAGCATTGCCCCATAAAGCAAAATCGTACACGATATCTTCATTTACGAAACGATTAGCCGTTTGGTCGACCCACAGCAAAGGCAAGTTGGTTAATGTTTCGACACTACTGTCTCGTGCCATCGGGTTGATAGTTGAACTAGGCGCACAGGCATGAGCAAATAAAACAGGGTTATGGTAAGTGTTTGCCCCTAATTTCTGAGATAATCTTATTCCAGTACCATCAGATTTATGTTCACCTAAGTTTAATAGTTCATCTGCATCATCATACTTAGTAGCCATCATTTTTGCGTTACCACAATAGCCACCATCAGCAAAGATCACTTTTTTAGTTTCAATGCGGAGTTTTTCACCGTGGTCATCTGCTGCAATTACAGCCCTTAATCCATTGTCATAATCTAAATCAATAGCGGAGGTATTGGTGAGAACTTGGTTAATACCGTCTGCAGTAAACTTTTCTGGCAGTTTGTCCCAGCTTGCCATCTTATCTTTAAAATTATTGAATTTATGATAGACTAGTGGATCATTTAAATGCGGTTTTTGCTCGCTTTGTTCTACAGTAACTGGTAGTCCCATTTCGTCAAGTCGGGCAATATTTGCGCCTGATTCTTTAAGGAAACGGCTTAAAAGCTCACCATTAACAAAATAATGATTATCTGCAGTTAACTCAGTAAATGCTTGGTTATAATCGTAGTCCACACCTTTTTCATCTTGTTGTTTGGAGTGAATAGCGAACATGCCGTGAGCACCGAATTTACCGGCACCACCGATTTTATCTCCGCGTTCTAATAAAATAAAAGGAATCTTTTTTTGATATAGTTCAAAGGCTGCCGAAATGCCAGATGAACCTGAACCGACAATAACTACCGTGGTTGAATATGTTTTCATTTTTTTCACCTATCCTTAGATATTTTCTTTACAATTATAATTGTATATAATTTCACAATTAAAAGCTAACATAATTTAGTTCCTATTGATTACTTTAAGTTGTTACTTTAGAAATTAGCGATAGTAATTCTTCTGAACCATTACTGTTAAGGGCTGCAACTACTTTAAATTTATTAAAAAGATGTTTCGGACTAAATTTGTGTATATTATCACAATTTTTTGGGAGAGAAAAGTTATGGGGAATTAGTGAAAAACCACCAGCAAAATTTACATTTAGACAAGCCGATGCAAAACTATTGATACCGGAAATTTGCTTATAAGTCCAATCGTCTTGTTGGTAAATTTCAAGCATGGTTGTTTGAATATCCAAAATACCAGTTGATTTCCATTCTTGCATGTAAAGCATGGAATTTTTAGCTAGTTCTTGAAGATTTCCGTGATATTTTTTTACTTCGAGGGAATTAAAAATTAAATCAAAACTAATAGTTTTAATGGGAAAGAGTTTGATTTTGGTATTATTGATAAAGGCTAATTGAAAACCGATTAAAAGGTCATAGTCTCCATTTAATAAGCGATTTATACTGTTATCAAATAGTTCTTCATCAAAGCTTACTTGATAATTGTTGGGTAATTTTTGGGTTAATAATGCGGTTTCATTTTCCAACCCTTGTAAAAAGTGGATCTTTAATAGTTGATTAGGATGAAAGTCTGGGTGATGCCAAATCTCATTGTAAGAGGTCAGGATATTAACTGAGCGTTTATAAAAAACTTTACCAACGGGCGTTAAAGAGAGATTTCCAGCAGAACGATTTAATAATTGTTGACCTAAATCTATTTCTAGTTTTTTGATTGCTGAACTAACTGCTGTTTCAGAGACATAGTTCCTTTTAGCAGCCGAAATAAATCCCTTGGTCTGCACAACATCAACGAAGTACTTGAGAGGCATTAAATTGTATTTCATAGCTAATTGTTCCTCCATTCTGAAGATAAGGTGCACTATACTAAGTATTTTTGGTTGCGACGTATGTTTAAGTACCATGTTCGCTAAAAAAGGTTAAGCAGGGTGATTGAGCTATATACTGTATATTATTTATTATAGCCCGAAAATCTAATAAATTGTTTTATCTAACAAATTAAAATACGGTGATGAGATAAAAATAGGGATAAAAGAATTGAAAAAGATAAGAAATAAAGTAAATTATTGGCAAATAAGCAGGTAAGTATATTGTGCCGAGAAATTTGTAGTCCGATTAAGAAATTAAACATAGTAACATATTTGAAATTTTTTGTAGAAAACTTTTTAAATTTTAGATGCTCAAGTTAAAGTAAGCCTAACTAAAACTTTAAAAATAATTTATCTAAAAAAATGATACACGAAAATTCTGTTAATTTTAAAAATAGGTGGTACACTATATATGTTGAATGCGTTTGCAGTAACGCTTGCTAGAAACTTATGCTAGTAGAAGCTTTTTATTAAAAATAAAATGCAAACGTTTTTAAGAAAGGGGTAAGTTTTAATGAAAGCAGCAAGAATTTATGGTAAACAAGATTTAAAAATCGAAGACGTTGAATTACGTGAACCTAAGGATGATGAAGTTCAAGTTAAGGTCAAATATGTAGGTATTTGTGGTAGCGATATTCATATGTATCAAGAAGGTAGCGGTATCCCTTATACTCCGCATCCATTAACTGGTAAAACTGTTCCTTTGACAGAAGGCCATGAATTCTCTGGCGAAGTAGTTAAAGTTGGTAAAGACGTGACAAGTTTTTCTGCTGGTGATCATGTATGTATCGAACCAGTTATTGCTTGTGGTAAGTGTGAATTCTGTCGTAAGGGACTTTACAACTACTGTGTTAATGGTGTTGGTGAAGATGGCAGTTTACAATTTATTGGTTTCTCTGAAGATGGTGGTATGGCTGAATATACTAACGTTAAAGAAAACTATACTTTCAAACTACCAGAAGGTATGGACTATGACTTAGGTGCATTAGTTGAACCAGCAACAGTTACTTATCAAGCAGTAAGAGATAGTGGTTTAGTTGCCGGACAATCAGTTGTTGTTTTTGGTGCTGGCCCAATTGGTTTATTAACAGCATTGATGGCTAGAGTAGCCGGTGCAACTAAGATCTATATTGCTGATTTGGCGGAAGTTCGTTTGCAAAAAGCTAGAGAACTTGGCTTTGAAGATGTAATTAATTCTGGTGAAGTTGATTTTGTTAAACATGTACATGAGCAATTCCCTTCCGGTGTGGATGTAGTCTTCGAATGTGCTGGTGCACAACCAACATTGAACCAGGCTGTTCAATTAACAGCTCCTGCTGGAGTACTTGAAATCGTTGCATTGTTCAACGGTGACTATAAGATCGATATTGCAACAATGCAAAATAAGGGTGCACAGATCCACACAACAATGGGTTATGCAAATGCCTTTCCACAAACGATCAGCATTGTTAATCAACATCGTGATCTCTTCAAAAAATTGATCACGAAAAAGATCGGTTTGGACGAAACTGAAGAAGGTATCAAGTCCTTAATGAATGACAAGTCACAAGTTAAGATCTTGATCTCACCCGAAAAATAATAATAAGTAGCATTCTAAAAGAGAGCCATAAAACGTGGCTCTCTTTTTTTAGGCGCTGTTAAAGTAAAAAGTTTTGACGAAAAAATCCTTATTTTACCTAAATTTTGTGAATAATTTAACTATATCAAAATGAGTGATTTTTATGTAGCTTTAAGGAAAGTAGTAATTTTTAAATAATGCTGCATTTAAAATAACTTAATTAACCATAAGGTGAAAAAATTGTATCAAATATAGTTATTGACAGCGGTTTCATACTTGTGATAAGTTTATCATATTGGATAGAGAGGAGACAACAATGCATGAAAGCAGCAAGAATTTATGGGAAACAAGATATTCGCATTGAAGATGTTGATATTCCAGAACCAAAGGAAAATGAAGTTCAAGTAAAGGTTAAATTTGTCGGGATCTGTGGTAGTGATATTCATATGTATGCAGAAGGTTTATCCTTACCGTACGAAAAAAATCCTTTAACTGGTAAAACTGTTCCGATTATTGAAGGGCATGAGTTTTCGGGTCAGGTAGTCAAGGTCGGTGAAAATGTTCATGATGTGAAAGTTGATGACCGTATTGCGATTGAACCAATTTTAGCTTGTGGACATTGTAGGAACTGTCTGAAAGGTATGTATAACTATTGTCTGCACGCTGTGGGTCCAGATGGTAGTGGGAACTTTATCGGTGTTTCAGGCGATGGCGGTATGGCCGAATACGCTAACGTTGAAGCTAAGTTTGCCCATAAGTTACCAGACGAAATGGGCTTTGATCTAGGTGCTCTGGTGGAGCCAACTGCCGTAGCCTATGAAGGTATCAAACGGAGTGGCTTGATCGAAGGACAAACTGTAGCTGTTATGGGTGCTGGGCCAATTGGTTTGTGTACTGCGGTTTTGGCTAAAATTGCGGGTGCAACTAAAGTGTATATTTCTGACGTATCAGAAGT
>DXAP01000037.1 GCA_019116985.1 Candidatus Ligilactobacillus excrementavium
TACACAGCGATACTCTTCTCTTTGTTTTTTATAAGATTAAAATTTGATGTCATTAAATTTAGCATTTAAATTGCTGGTCGTCAAGAAAAATTATAATAAATAATTAAAAACAAGGAAATTTTGTTTCGAAAGATAGTTAATTAAGCATTGATAAATAAGCATTTCATCAATGGAAAGTGTGATGGCCAAGTGTTGAAATAAAAATTATTTCAAAAAAAGCTTGCAATACTCAAAACTAGCTAGTAAACTTGCATTAAATTAAAATTAAAAATTCATGTGATGAAGAGAAGAGTAGTTTGCGAGTAGTTTTTTCAGAGAGAGCCCGTTATGCTGTGAGGGCTTAAAACGAAAGAAGATGAAGATGAGCTCTGAGCATTAGTGGTTGTGCAAGCAATTATTACAGTAAGACCTGTTATCGTCTAGCTTATTGATTCTAGTAAGTTGTTGAGGTGTTTTCTGTGAAGAAGACACGAATTAAGGTGGTAACGCGTTGCTTTCGTCCTTTACTTGGGGCGGAAGCTTTTTTTATACCCAAAATTAAGTTAGTTAGTAAATATATTTCAGGAGGGATCATTCATGAAAAAAACAGAAAAAATTAAGGTGTTGCAAGAGCTAGTCCAGTTACATACGGTCAATGGCAATGAAATAGTTGTTGCCCAATATTTGCAAAGTTTACTTGAGAAACACAGGATTCAAGCCAAAATTGATGCTTTCGGTGATAACAGGGCGGACCTTGTGGCAGAGATCGGTGATGCGGATCCAACGAAAAAAGTTTTAACTTTTACTGGTCACCAAGATACAGTCGCTGTGGGAAATCTCGATTCTTGGAAACATGACCCGTTTGCTGCTGAGATCAGCGGCGATAGGCTGTACGGGCGTGGAGCTTCTGATATGAAAAGTGGTTTAGCTGCGATCGCGATCGCATTGATCGAACTATCAGAAAATGACGAAGTCAAGCTTAAAGGCAAGTTGCGCTTTATTGCGACTGCTGGCGAAGAATACGGGACACCTGGCGCTTATCGTTTGAATGAACAACATGTGATCGATGATGCTGATGCTTTGGTAGTTGGTGAACCGACTGATGGTAACGTGACTTATGCTCATTCCGGTAGTTTTAATTACCGCATCAAAAGTACCGGTAAATCAGCGCATAGCTCAACACCAACAGAGGGGATCAACGCTATTGAAGGATTGATAAATTATATCAATGTGGAAAAAGACTTGTTTGCTGATACACCAACTGATCCTTATTTAGGGGAAGTTCAGCATAGCATTACCGTGATCAACGGTGGTGAGCAAGTCAATACGATCCCTGATCAGGCTGAACTATTAGGCAATATTCGTCCCACGCGGGAATTTAATAATCAAAAAGTCATTGAACGGATCACAAGTGCTGTTAATGATCTGAACGCAAAAAATGATGTCCAACTGGAATTAGAGATCATTCATAATTTTGAACCAGTTGAAACAGATTCAGATCATGAATTTGTGCAATTAGCCAAAAAAGCAGCGCAAGATAATTTTACAGATCGTGAAGTTAAACTGCAGACGATGAATGGTGCGACAGATGCCAGTGTTTTTGTTAAAAATAATCCAGGATTACCAACTGTGGTTTTGGGAGCTGATAACAGTAAAACTGACCACCAGCTTAATGAATATACAACCTTGAGCAGTTATTTGGAATTGATCGAAGTTTATCAACAGATCGCAGAAAACTTTTTGAAATAAATTAATTGGGATCAAAAACTAGGAGGATATTGTAATGAAAAAAGGGTGGAAGTATTTAATTGGTATCGTGGTAGTTGTTGTGATCGTGATCGCGGGTTATTTTAGTTTTGGTGGTCAATCACAGGCCAAAGAAAAGACGATCACTATCGGGTTAGTTGCACCGACGGATAAAGATACACACGTTTGGGATGCCGTTAAAAAAGAGGCTAAAGATAATTATGGTTTAACGATCAAACTCAAAGAATTTAGTGACTGGAACCAGCCCAATAAGGCAGTTGCAAATGGCGAGTTAGACGCAAACTCCTTTCAAACGAAGGAATTCTTGGACGAGTGGAACAAAGCACACGATAATGCCTTAACATCTGTAGGCCAGACGATCATTGCTCCATTACGTTTGTATTCGAAAAAAGTAGATTCAGTTGCTGATATCAAAAATGGCGCAACGATCACGATTTCAAATGATGCAGCTAACGAAGCGCGTGGTTTGAAATTACTGCAAAATGCTGGACTTATTAAATTAAAGTCCGATGATTCACTAGCAACAACTAAAGATATCGTGGAAAATCCAAAGAATTTAAAAATCAAAGAAGTCGATGGCAGTCAAACAGCGCGGGCATTATCTAGTGAAGATGCTTCGGTAGTAAACGGTGGTTTTGCTGTATCTGGTGACATTCCCTTGAAATACACTTTATATAAGGAAAAGCTAGATAAAAATTCTAAACCTTACATTAATGTTTTAGCCGTTTCCAAAAAGAAAAAGGACTCTCAAGCTTTTAAAGATCTGGCCAAAGCTTATCAAAGTAAATCAGTTAAAAAAGAGATCAAAAAACAATATAACTCATTGATCATTCCAGGCTGGGATTTAGACCTAGATTAGAACAATTGCACTTTAATAGGAGGTAAATAATAGTGAAAATGACATTTACAGCTGCTGGTGATGCCATTATCCAACGGCATATACCTCAAGGCGGTTATCCAGGATTCGATAAATTTAAAGAATTGTTGAGCCAAGGTGACACACGTTTCTTCAATTTAGAAACGACCTTACATCATTATGAATCCTACGGTTCTCAGTATAGCGGAGGCGGTTATCTGTGTGGTCCGCCCGAAGTTTTAGAAGACGTGAAGAAATTAGGTTTTAATGTTACTTCTTTTGCCAATAACCATACCTTAGATTATTCTTACGGTGGTCTGGAAAAAACTTTGGAAAACGTTAAACAAGCAGGCATTCCTTGTGCGGGTGCTGGAAATAATTTGCAAGAAGCAGCGCAGCCAGTCTATTATGAGTCGCCTACTGGCAGAGTAGCGGTCATTGCCGCCACTAGTACCTTTAACCCGGCTGCGATCGCGGGAAATGCATCGGCTTATTTACAAGGACGGCCCGGATTAAATCCAGTACGATTTACAACGACCTACTATATTAAACAAGAGGATGTATCACGTTTAAAAGAGATCATTAAAGAAACGCAGATCGATGATGAAAACGAATTTTACCGCCAGTCTGGGTTTGCTCCCGCAGTCCCAGATGATGAGATCACGTTTGGAGATTATAGTTTTAAAGTCGCAGATAAACGCGGCTTTAGCACTAGCGTTGATACCAGAGACCTAGCTAGATTTCAAAAAATCATTGCTGAAGCTAAAACACAGGCTGATTATGTATTGATTTCTCTGCATTGTCATGAAATGAAGGGAAAAGACCGCGAGTCGTTGCCTGATTTTGAAAAAGAATTTGCCCATAAGTGTATCGACTACGGCGCTGATGCGATCATCGGTCATGGGCCGCATACGATCCGTGGACTTGAAATTTATCAGGGGCGGCCGATCTTTTATTCGCTGGGAGACATTATCTTGAATATTCAAAATTTGACTAAAGCCCCAGCTGATTATTTTGAAAGTTTTTCGTTACCGACCGATTCTACGATCGCTGACTTGTTTAATGCACAGTGGGCTGGTTATACACGTGGGATGCATGTTGATCCTAAATTATACGAAACTGTTGTACCCTACTGGCAAGTTGAAAACGGTCAGCTGACTGAGTTAACTTTGACACCGATCGAACTTGGTTTTGACTATCCTTTGTCAGATAATCGCAAGGGTTGGCCAGTAGTTGCACAAGACGATCAAATATTGCAGCGATTAGCAGACTTATCCGAACCATTGGGAACTAAATTTGAAATCAGGGATAATGTGGCACACTTGCGGTTATAAAATGAAATTTATTATTAAGGAAAGTGAGACAAAAGATGTTTTGAAGCCGATTTGTAATGCAATCGTTGTTACAGTAAGGCTTCAATCTTAAGGGCTGTCGATTTAACCAACTAAATGGTTGTTAGATCAACGGCCCTTTTAGTATTGCACAACTAGTTTTGTCCTAGCCCCTTTTAATTTGGGTTTGAATATAAGTAGCCTTAAACCTGATTCTAGTGGTAAGCTTGTAATAATTTAATTCAAGGGGGGGGAAGTTAATTGTACGGAACGATATTTAACGCTTCAATGATCGTTGTTGGTAGTGTTATTGGTAATTTATTTAAAAGTAAGTTGGCTCCCAAATTCCAAACAGTATTGATGGAAGCACTCGGTTTAGCGGCCGTTATGATCGGGATCCATACGGTGATCGAACCGCTGGATAAAAGCACACTGCCGGTTTTGTTCATTATTAGTTTGGCGATCGGTGGGATTTTAGGAACAGTGTGGGACTTACAAGGACATTTTGATCGAATCGTTCAACGTTTTACCAATAGTGAATTAAGCGCTGGTTTGGCGACTGCTGTTTTACTGTTTTGTTTTGGCTCGTTATCGATTTTAGGCCCGATCAATGCTGCTCTAGACCATGATTATTCTTTCCTATTGACAAATGGTGTCTTAGATCTGATCACTTCGATCGTGCTCGGAGCGGCGTATGGCCTTGGTATTGCCTGGGGTGCAGTCGTGTTGCTTGGTTGGCAGGGCAGCTTATATGTGTTGGCTTTAGTCTTTAGATCTGCTTTAAGTCCAGCTTTGTTAAATGAGTTGATGATCGTTGGTGGGGTCTTGATTTTCGCTTCAGGGTTGAGTGTTTTGGAGATCAAGAAAATCAATACACTAAATTTCTTGCCTGCTTTACTGGTGCCGCCACTGGTTTTAGGGCTCCTTCATTTTTTCTAGTTTGGACTTAAGTTTTGAAGTGGTGTTTTGGATACCGGGATTCGTGTTATTCTAAGAATAGTGAATAATGGAAGGAAGCAGATGATTTGAAAGTCCTTGGAATTTTAGGGTCACATCGGCGTGATGGTGTTACTGCAAAATTACTGGATGCAGTTTTAAATGGAGTCGATCCGGCACATGAAACAGCAACGATTTACCTAGAGGATTATGAGTTCAAGCCGGATACATATGAAAGTAAAGATAAAGTATTAGACCAGCTAGAAGCCAAGTTGCTTGAAAGTGATGTTTGGGTGATAGCGGCACCGACTTATTGGCGTAATTTGTCTGGAAAGATGAAAGATTTCTTCGATTGTATGTGTCAAAGGCTGGTTCGTTTTGACAGAAAAGGTGAGACTCATCCTGACCGGTTTAAAAACAAGCATTATTTAAGTATCACTGACTGTTACACAGGAACGTTTGAAAATTGGGTGACCGGTGTGACCGACCAAAGTTTACGGACGATCGATCAAGTGATGTCTGCAGCAGGAGTGATCAAGATAAATGAGATCGTGATGACCAATAGTTGGGGAGTTCAAGAATTGCCAGCTGGCAAACAGGCTGAATGTTTGAAACGTGGAAAACAGATCAATTCAATTCAAAAAAGGGATGACAGTACATTGAAACGATATATCCAGTTATTTTTTATGGTTGCAGTGATGGCACTTGCGGCGATGGGAATCCAAGTTGGTCTGGGCTTGATGCCCAAAACGAACTTTTGGCTGAGTTATAGCTCGTTTGTTGTGATCTTCTTTGTTCTATTGGCATGTATCCTACATTTTGCGACTTATGTTAAACACAAACGCAAATAGTATGTTGAACGTGCAATTAACGCGGGTTTGTCTAGTATGACAACTGCTAAAATAGCTAAAACATTCTTAGTTTTTTTACTAAGGGTGTTTTTTGTTTGGGGATAATTTTAGGGTGCGTTATTCTTTTGTATTTATTAATTTGCATTTATTATTATAGACAAACAGATAAATTGAGTTTGGTTGCTTATCCTGAATAAAAGGTGAGGTGTCTTTCTTATAAACATCGAGATCATGTGCTTGCTGCTCAAAGGAGTTATGTGGAAAACAGGAACTATTGATCAACTTCGAGGAGGTTTTTTAATATGGTAGATAAATTTTTGATCACGGGGGCTAATCGTGGGATCGGATTTGAAATGAGTAAGCAGCTAGGTTTGAAAAACTATTTTGTAGTGCTTGGTGCGCGAAGTTTGGCCAAAGGAAAAGACGCTTGTGCTCAGTTGGTTCAAGCAGGCGTTCCAGCAGAAAGGTTAGACGTTGTGCGGCTGGATCTAGATGATACTAATTCGATCTCGGCGGCCTTTAAACAAGTTAAACAAAAACATCCAGATCTAAATTATTTGATCAATAATGCGGGGATCGCAGGGCAAATGGGTAAATCGGCGTTGGAAACAACTGCTGCAGATTACCGTCAAACTCTTGAAACCAACTTCTTTGGGACTTTAGCAGTGATTCAAAATTTCTTGCCATTGTTGCAACAAAATCACGGCAAAATTGCTGCAATTACTGGTCCATTTTCCGCAACTAAATGGTACAATCCAGCAGCTTATCGGGTCTCTAAAATTGCGCTGAATGCTCTGCTGCAAACCCTAGCAGTTGATATTAGTAATCAAAAGTTACCTTTGTCTGTCTTTGGGATTTTTCCTGGCGGAGTTTCGACTGAGATCAACGGTTACCGTCAGGGCAGCTATATGAAAGATGTTGCTACAGCAGCTAATGATATTTTAAAAATTATTTTGGATGGACAAGACCATAACGGACAGATTATTGGAGCAGACGGTCAAGTATTATCGGGTATTTCGGATTGAGTAGTTTTCAGAAATAAACTGCGTTATACTGGGGAATAACATTTTTAAGAGTGAGGAAAAAGAATGAAAACAACACAACGATTACCAAAGAAAATAAAAAAAGTCTGGCAGCTCAGTGCGTTATTGTCATTGGTCATCGGTTTAGCTGTTTGGGCGATCATCGTTTGGGCAGTAGGGCATTTTGACTGGCCCAAATGGATCGATCATATTTTTTTAGCACTCGTTTTGCTTGATTTTGTTACAGAGTTATTGGTGATACCTTACCGTTATCGCTTTTGGTTGTATCAGATCACACCGACCGATGTTGAGATCGAGTCTGGCTTTTTCTTGCATAAGCAAACGGCGATCCCCATTTCACGGATCCAAAAATGTTACTTTACAGGCTGGACCTTTGTTTCAGTTCTTCCATTTGCAAAGTGTAAAAATCGAGACTGCAGCAGCCGCGCATGAAATTGCAGGCGTCTTGCCGGAAACTGCGACACAGTTAAAGAAACAACTGATGGAATTAGCGCAAGAGGAGGATGTTAATGCAAGTTAGACGACTTCATCCAGTGGCATTGCTTTATTTTTGGTATCAGTCGTTTAAAAGTGGTCTGCTGTACCTTTTTATTTTGTTTGCCTTTAATTTTAGCGATAAACTAGATGGTTATTTTGGGGGAGCTGTGAGCATAATTCTGCTGCTCACAGTTGTTGGTGGTGTCTTGAAGTATCTGCGTTATACCTATGAACTTACTCCCCAAGAAATTATTTTAAATTCGGGGATAATCTTTCAAAAACATTTGTATATTTCATATGCTAAGATCCAGACCTTGCAGACAAGACAGTGGTTTTATTTGCGGCCATTTGGTTTGTTATCTTTACAAATCGAAACTTCTAGCCAGTCTGAAGATGCACCGGAGGCCATTTTACCAGTTGTTTCACGTAAAGTAGTTGCACAGATCCAGGCCAAACGTGACGCGTTTCAGACAAAAGAACAGCAAACTGAAACTTTTTTTAAAAGTAATAGTTTGGCAGAAAAAGTTCCGGAAAGATCCGAGCCGTCTTACCAGATCAAAGGACGTTACCTGAATTTATATGCTTTGACTTCTTTGGGATTTTTTCCCTTAGTTCTAGGCTTCTTAGCCATATATAATCGACTTTCTAATGCGATCCCGCAAAAATATCTTGACTCAACCATGGAAACTTTAGCGCATGAGAGTGGTTTGATCTTAAGTTTGCTTGCGATCGTGATCGTTTTGTTGGCACTCGGAGCTTCGTATTTGCTGGTGCTCAATCGTTATTTCGGTTTTGAAGTTCATCAAGAAAAAGAACAATTGGTCACCACTAAGGGCTTATTACAACAAAACATCGTGACTGCTCGCCCGGAAAAAATTCAAGCGGTCGTAATTTCACAATCATTTTTACGTCAAGCTTTGAAGTTAGCGACGGTTCAGTTAGTCCTGGCTTCGCAAGCGGCAAGTGATGAACAAGATGAAGATCTAGTTTTGTTGCCGGTGCTTAGTCAAGGTCAGGCGTTGAAAAAAGCCAGCCGTTTTGTCCAATGGCTGCCTCAAAAAACACCTGATTTACAAATGGTAGGACGTATTGGACGCTGGCGGCTCCTACGTAATATGTTGTTACCAACAGTTTTGCTGGTCGTGTCAGTTGGGGTGTTCTTTCGCCCCTATGGCTGGTTAGCGATGATTTTATTACCTGTTGCACTCTGGATCGGACATTATGCTGGTGCAAATAGCGGTTTGGCAGTAACAAATTCAGATATTTTGCTAGCGCAAAGCGGACATTTGCTAACGCGTAAAATGTACTTGATTCCCCATAACAAGATTCAAGCACTAAGTATGAAACAGACAGTTTGGATGAAAAAAGCAGGATTGAGCCACCTTGAGATAATTTTACGGTCAGGTAATTCACAGCATGAAGAAGAAATACGCTACCTGCCTCAAGAACAAGTTGAAAAGATCTATCAGTGGTATCGTCAGAAATAAAAGAGAGTGAGACAAAAGATGTTTTGAAGCCGGTTTGTAACGATGATTGCGTTATTTTGGGTCGTAGCAAAGCGAAGAACCAGAATAAGGAGCGTTGTTACAGTAAGGCTTCAATCTTTTGGAACACGTTTAAGGGCCGTCGATCTATCCCATTAAAATTGGGTTAAATCGACGGCCCTTTTAGAATCACACAACTAGTTATGTCCCAGATCCTTTTATTTAGTTATTATTTTAAAACTTTGTGGGATCAGACATTCAACCGTTTCAAATTTCCAGTCAAAGGGAAGATAGTAAGTGATCTGGTAAGCGTGTAGATACATTCGATCGGCGATGATATCACTGTATAAGGGATCGCCAACAATGGCCATTTTCTGACTGGCTAAGTGGACTCGGATCTGATGTGTGCGGCCAGTTTCTAAGCATAATTTAACCAGGGCGTACTGGTCGTTATGTTGTAGGATCTCATAGTGAGTCTGTGCTGTTAGTCCATCGGCAGTCACTTTCCGCTTGCGTTTGTCAGCTGGATCTAGCCCGATCGGACCATCGATCACTCCGCTAAGTGGTAGTTTAGAATTAAAGGTGGTTACAGCAACATAATTACGTTGCATAGTTTTGCGTGCTAACTGGCGTTCTAAAATAGGGACCACCAGTGGATCTTTACCAATCATAATCAATCCACTGGTCAGCATGTCCAGCCGATGTAACATCAGTGGTGGGGTATCCAAGTAAGCTACCAATTCATTATAAAGGGTGCCGTTTTCGTCCGGTCGATTAGGATGAGTTTTGATACCTTGGGGTTTATCGACAATGATCAAGTCTGAATTTTCTGCAATGACTTGGAAATTGACGGTGGGTGCTGGTAAATAATGTTGAACTTTAATGTCTGTATCTAAAGTTAGGTCGATCTGATCACCGTTTTGTATTAGATTGTTGTAAGAGATATACTCGCCGTTTACGAGTATCGAACGGTTGATCCGCAATTCGTGTTGCCATTTCTTCGGAACGAGCCATTGTTTGAGAGTATCACGTACTGAAAGTGGTTTTGGCATATGATCGATTTGAAAATGTCGTTCTAAATGCAATTGTGTCAGACTCCTGTTCATAGTAATAAGCTTCATTATAAGCTATCGCGTACTTGATAACAAAGAAAACTTAGTCTAGATGTTTGTTTGGCCGGTTGGATAAAGGTCGAAAGAATTGTTACAGGTTAAGGTTCGTGAAGTAGGGATTAGAAGTAAAAATGTGATGTATAGTTAGTGGAAGTAAGTATCGCAAGTAAAAATGCGAGACCAAGTTAGTGAAAGTAAGTCACACAAGTAGAAATACAACTCCAACTTCATCAAAGTAAGTCACGCAAGTGGAAATGTAACACCAACTTCACCAAAGTAAGTGGTACAAATAGAAATGTGAGACCAAGTCAGTGAAAGTAAGTGGTACAAGTAGAAATGCGAGACCAAGTCGGTGAAAGTAAGTGGCACAAGTAGAAATGCGCGACCAAGTTGGTGGAAGTAAGTGGTACAAGTAGAAATGCGAGACCAAGTCAGTGGAAGTAAGTCACGCAAGTAGAAATGTGCTCCTAATTCAGTTTATCCGGCCGGGTAGCAGTCAAACAGAGTAACCAAACAGTCTGTAAATTAGATAAGCACAAGTTAGCCGAGGCTTAAAATTGTAATTTTATTTAAAAAATTGTTAATATCTAATTAAGAGGAAAATGAGTTTGATACTGATCATGACAGATAAGTTATCAGGAATAGTTATGGCAATATTACTTGAACCTAAGGGGAGGTTTAAGCCATGAATTTTGGAAATATCATTATTTTTGCAATATTTGCGTTGTTTTGTACTACTTTTTTCAAACATGACTAACCCTAACCAAAGTAACAGTTTGTCTAGATCAGACTTGTGTTGACCTCGTAGTTATTTTACTTGAGTTCTAGTAAATTAGAAGTTTTCCGTGCAATTTTAGCAGAGGTTAAAATTTTAATGGTTTACTTGGACTCAGTATATTATTATAGGAGGAATTATTTATGTATGAAAGAAATCGTTTTGACCCGTTTTCGCTGATCATCGGGATATTGACTGTCATTGTGGGGATTTTGGCCCTGCGGAACCCCTTTGCTTCATTTGGCACGATCGTGATCTTGATGGCGATCGCCGCGGTCATCGAAGGGATCTTCAAGATTTTTGAGATTCGTAACGTCGCCCGTTCCTTGCAAATGAGCAGTGGTTGGTGGACTTTCAGTGGGATCATCGATATTTTATTTGGTATCTTATTGTTTTTTGTGCCAAGCATCGGCGGCGTGGTCGTTTGGATCTCGATCGCTATTTGGTTTATCATTGACTCACTGTTTGAGCTATGGTTGAGTCGCTTCTTACGTGATAATAATAAAACTTATTACTGGTTCACGGTCATCATCTCAATTTTAGGTGTAGTTTTAGGTGTGATCTTGTTGTTTAAACCAGCTTATGCAATTTCAATCGCAATTTTCTTATTAGCCTTTTACTTGTTATTATTTGGGATCAACCAAATCATTCGTTCATTCTAAATATGATAAATGGAGCTGGTTAAATGATAGAGATTCGAAGTTCAGCCATTAAGTCTCTGTGCAAATTAGTGCCCGCATTAGTTGCGGGTTTTTTTAGCTATTCCAAAAGCTGGCGTCATTTTTGGAAGACTTATTCAATTGAAGTCCCCCGTGAATTTGGACCATTGTTAAGTTTTAACTTCAAACGTGCTTTAAAGAAACAAGTTCAGTTATTAAAAAAGGATGACAACTGGGATCAAGCAGCTTTACAAGCATATGTTAAACGAGTGCAAGAACGAACAGGTAAGCAAACACGGCCGCAAGAAACATTTGAAGCTATGGCAAAAGAATTCGAACAGACTCAAGTGGTTGGTTCAGAAGTATATACGCAAATGTATTTGGCTAGTCACTTGAGACCTAAGAAAAAATTGCGCTTAGTTTTGCGGCATTTAGGTGCCAGAGTGGACCAGTTTGGCTTTTTACAGTTGACTGGCGGACACGTTTTGGCTCAAGATTTGTTGCTGAATGAACTCTTTTACGGAGCTTTTCGTTTTGATGTGTGTCAGGTTTACGCAAATGAAGATGGCTTAAACCGTGATAGTTTAGGCCAGCGGATCCACTTATTTCGCAGTTGGTTTGACCGACAAAACTTGAATTATGTTCGACAAAATTATCGTGGTGATACGGACCTGGCTAAATTACAAAATTACGCTTATCAGGCTGGGCGATCCTTAGATTTGACGACTAATGCTAGTTTTCATAACCGAACACAGGGAGATTTTACTTATCCTAAGTACATGAAAATACAAGTCCCTGTTAGTAATACTCTAACTTTTGGCAAATTAAATAATGCACGTATGGTTGAATTCATCGTAGATCTAACAACGGAAAAGTTTGTCAGTGAGTGGAATGTTTACCATGAAACTACTGACGGTCAGATCGTTTCAGATCCAAATCACTATGATTTGACTGAACTGGCACAAATCGCTAATACTGAATCTTTGAACTATGGCATCCCGCACGGTCAACAACATGACATGCCAAATAAAGAACATGCTCATTATGATTTAGATGTATATCATCCAAATGACCCAGAAGTACGAAAACTTGCTACCAAAATTTTTCATAGCCCTAAAACAATGGCTAAGGGTGGAAACTACGTGGATCTAATTAAGCATTTATCTGACCTTAGGGCGTGGCAAGCAATCCCGTTAAAGCAAAAGCCAATAGTTTACAGTAAATATTTGGAATCTAGTCGTAACACAGGTATCGTTAAAGGCATTGCTCATTCAGTTAATGGAGAAAATCGGTCTAGCTAAATGAGTCCCTTAAAAACCGTGATTTTAGACAAAATAGGGTGAATATGGTACAATATATAAGTATTTATAGTGATTTTAGCGCTTAAACTTGCATTAAAATAGATATGTTAAATTTATTTGTCAGGCACTGTACGTATTGTATAGTGCTTTTAATTATAGGAGGATTGCATCAATGGCTAGAGTTGTTCAACAAATCAAATTGGTGGTCAATGGGACACCGTCTTATTGTGTATATATGGGAACAAAGGAAGAAAATGACGCCGATATTACCGGTGGTAAGGGTCATTTGGTCGTGATCTGTCCAGGTGGAGAATTTGAACCAGAAATGTTAGCTCACCGTGATGGTTCTGAGTTTGACTTAACCGAAGAAAATAAGGTATCAAAAATCAAAGTTAGAGAAGCTTTCCGGATCGATGATGTTCCATACAAGGCGATCATGCCTGATATCGTTGACCCAGATGAGGAAAAAGAAGAAGAAAAAGAAGAATAAAAATAAGGAAGTAACGGGGCTGGGACAAAACAATATCCCAGTCTCTTCTTTTGCTAAAAATAATCAAATTATCGCTTGTAATTTTTATAGCATAAACGCGTTTCAAAAGTCTGAGTCCTCAATGTAATGCCATTTACGCCATTCCTGTCCTGCGCTTTGCTACGGCCAAAAATGGCGTAAACGACGTTACATACCGGCTTCAAAGCATCTTTTGTCCCACTCTCGTTTTTTAAGCGGAATGTTTGGGTAAGCAAGATAAAATCGTTAGAATAGGAATGTAGGCAATGTGAGTTAGAAAGATAGCAGCTCACTTTTGTTTAGTTTTAGTAGTTGAGCTTTAGCAAGTGAGAAATCCAATATTACTCGCTATTATTTTGTTTTTGAAAGGGAGGATCTTTATGTCTAATATTGCTAAATCAAGTATCAAACACATTGGTCGTCAAGTTAGTGCTGAGTCTGGCGGTCATTCAATTATTTTGGATGAACCGGTTAAGTCAAAAGGTACCGACGCAGGTGCTAATCCGGTGCAATATTTGTTGATGGCTTTAAATGGTTGTTTGTCGATCACAGCACAATCATTAGCTGCAAGTCGTGGAGTTGATTTGCAGAAATTTGACCTAACGACAACTGGTGAAACACAGCGCTTTCCAGATAAATCATCTAAAGTCGGTAAGATCAAGGTAAGCTTTGACATGGAATCAGACCTTGGTGCCGGGGACCAACATCAATTTATCGATGAAGTGCTTAAACGCTGCACGGTGCATAATTCACTAGATAAAGATATTGAGTATCAATTTGAATATTAAAAAAACGGCTTATTTAAGCCGCTTTTTTTATTCATTTCAACATGTTTAGTTGATGTCCGGCCACGCTGTGAACTTGTTCCAACACGATCATAGCATTCGGGTCGATCTGTTCGATCAAAGGGAAGAGCTTGGCAGATTGCTTTTTACTACAAATGATATAGATCATGGCACGTTGTTCACCACTGTAATAACCATGAGTATGTACCATTGTGATACCTTGCTTTAACTGATCGGATAAAGCTGCAGACATTTGCTCGACCTTAGGTGTAATGATCTTGATCGAGTATTTAGCACCAAACATGTTATTGAAAATATTTAGTACAACAGCAGAAATATAGAGTTCGATCATAGTTAAAAACATGCGTTCAGTCCCGATGATAAAACCAGAAGGAATGGCGACTAATAGGTCACAAAATAACATGGCTGAACCAGTTTGGATACCCAAATATTTGTTTAGGATCGAAGCGATGATCGTACTGCCAGCGATGGTCCCATCCGCACGGTAAATCAAACCTAACGCAATGCCCATGAAAACTCCTGCAATAATAGCGGGGATCAAAGTTTGTTTCGTATGGTACTGAAAAATTGGCGGTAATTTGAGAAAAATCGAGATCCAAATAACACACCATAATGAATAGAAGATAGTTTTTTTATCCAGAAGTTTGAAACCGATCAGTAAGATGATCGAGTTTAAAACGATATTGGTCAATGCAGGTTGGATATGTAAGGCGTAATACCCGATCGCTGTCAAACCAGTGACGCCACCTTCACCAATTTGGTGAGGTAATAACAGACTGTTGATCGCGACTGAGTAAATGAAAGAACCTAACATGATCAATAAACATTTGCGAATGATCGTCATAGTTGTTTTTTGCATAGTCATGTCCTCCTTTGAGACAGCTTTATGTTTCAGCATGTCATATTCATTGTCTAAAATCAACCGGATCTTCCAGGAAAAAATTACTAGAAATTTGGATAAAATTTGCTAAATATAGAGCGATATTTTTCCGTACTAGCGTTTACATTACTGATATCACGCCTTTTTAAATTGGGACGTACCAATTTTTAAAAAGGTTGACTTTTTGCCAAAATGATTTATCATAGAGAATGAAGATCGGTAGGACCGGTCAGTGATAATAACAATCAAAGGTTTAGCAACTTAATAAGGAGTGTGCTTAAAATATGCCTGTAAATTATGATTCAAAAGAATATTTAGAACTTTTAGACAAATATTGGCGCGCAGCTAACTACATTTCAGTTGGTCAGCTTTTCTTACGTGACAATCCTTTATTGAAACGTGATTTGACTGCAGATGATGTTAAAGTTAAGCCGATCGGCCACTGGGGTACGATCGTTTCCCAAAACTTCATCTATGCTCAATTAAATCGTGTTATCAATAAGTACGACTTGAACATGTTTTATATTGAAGGTTCCGGTCATGGTGGTCAAGTTATGGTTTCTAACTCATACTTGGATGGCAGCTATTCCGACATTTACCCTGAAATTTCTCAGGATGAAGAAGGTATGAAGAAGTTGTTTAAACAATTCTCCTTCCCAGGCGGAGTTGCTTCTCATGCTGCACCTGAAACACCAGGTTCGATCCATGAAGGTGGGGAATTAGGTTATTCATTATCACACGGTACAGGTGCTATTTTAGATAATCCTGACGTGATCGCTGCCGTTGAAATTGGTGACGGTGAATCAGAAACTGGTCCATTGGCTGCTTCATGGTTCTCTGACAAATTCATCAACCCAGTTAAAGATGGTGCTGTATTGCCTATCATTAACATGAACGGTTTCAAGATCTCTAACCCAACCGTACTTTCACGGATGAGTGACGAAGATTTGACGAGCTACTTCAAGGGTATGGGCTGGAAGCCTTACTTCGTTGAAGCAGATCCAAATACAGACCACTTAGAAGTATCTGAAAAATTTGCTAAGACATTGGATACTGTGGTCGAAGAGATCAAAGACATCCAAAAGAAAGCTCGTTCAGCCGCTAAAGCAGCTGATGGACAAGCAGACTTGCCTAACTGGCCAATGATCATCTTCCGTTCACCTAAGGGATGGACTGGTCCTAAGTCTAATCTTGACGGTGACCCGATCGAAGGTTCATTCCGTGCCCACCAGGTTCCGATCCCTGTTGATGCAGAGCATATGGAACACAAGGACATGTTGATCGACTGGTTGAAGTCATACAAGCCAGAAGAATTATTCGATGAAAATGGTAAATTGAAAGACGAGATCCGTGAAATTGCTCCTAAGGGTGATCAGCGGATGTCAGTTAACCCAATTACTAATGGTGGCCTTGACCCACAACCATTGAAGTTCCCAGATGTTCGTGACTACGCTGTTAAATTTGACAAACGCGGTGTTGAACAACATTCAGATATGATCGAATGGGCTAAATGGTTGAACAAGGTTTCTGAATTGAACCCATCGAACTTCCGTGGTTTTGGTCCTGACGAAAGTGAATCAAACCGTTTGTACGCTATGCTTGATGGTCAGAAACGTCAATGGATGGAAGAAATCAAAGATGGTAACGACCATAACTTAGCTAACTCTGGTCGTATCATTGATTCACAATTGTCAGAACATCAAGCTGAAGGTTGGCTTGAAGGTTACGTTTTGACAGGTCGTCATGGTTTCTTCGCAACTTATGAATCATTTGGTCGTGTCGTTGACTCAATGTTGACACAACACTTCAAGTGGTTACGTAAAGCTAAAGAACAATCATGGAGAAAACAATATCCTTCATTGAATATTGTTGATACTTCGACTGTCTTCCAGCAAGACCATAATGGTTATACTCACCAAGATCCAGGTATGCTAACACACTTAGCCGAAAAGAAACCTGAATTTATCCGTGAATATATTCCAGCTGACGCTAACGAATTGTTGGCAGTTGGTGACAAGGCCTTCCGTGACTACGAAAAGATCAACGTGATCGTTTCATCCAAGCACCCACGTCGTCAGTGGTACAGTATTGAAGAAGCTAAGAAGATCGTTGACCAAGGCTTAGGTTATATTGACTGGGCTTCAACTGATCAAGGTGCAGAACCTGACTTAGTAATTGCTGCTGCTGGTAGCGAACCAAACTTGGAAGCTTTGGCTGCAATTTCATTGTTGAACAAAGAATTCCCCGAAATGAAGATCCGCTTTATCAATGTGGTTGATATCTTGAAGTTACGTTCACCTAAGAACGACCCTCGTGGTTTGACGGATGAAGAATTCGACAAGTACTTCACGAAGGATAAACCAGTGATCTTTGCATTCCACGGCTACGAAGACTTGATCAAAGACATTTTCTTTGACCGTCATAACCGTAATGTTCACATTCATGGTTATCGCGAAAACGGTGATATCACAACACCATTTGACATGCGTGTTTTGAATGAATTGGACCGTTTCCACTTAGCTAAGGATGCTGTTGAATCAGTTCCTGCTTATGCACAAAAAGGTATGTACTTCGCAAAACGTATGGATGACATGGTTGCAAAACACAACCAGTACATTCGTGATGAAGGTACTGATTTGCCAGAAGTGGAAAACTGGAATTGGGAACCATTAAAAAAATAATAATGGCCTTTAAATAAGGTAGGAAGCATTTTGTCGATCATGACAGGATGCTTTCTTTTTCTAAGATTTTCTAAGCAGTCTTTAAATTATAGTGCAAGTATGATACTTTCTTAGAGTGAATTTATAAAAGGAGAGAATTATTTTATGGCGCAATTTCAACAGATCGGTTTGAAGATAAATGATGAAGATGTCCACGCAGTATATGTCGGTGGGCAAACAAGTAAAGGGCATATCGTCATGATTTCTTCAGAGGGCAAACCTTCGACACAAATGTTGAAGCACAGTGATGCTCGCCAATTTGAACTGGCTGATGAAAATACGATCGAAAAAATTAAGGTCCAAGATGCATACAGGATCAATAACATTAAGTACGCAGACATTGAAAAAGATGTCGTAAAACAAGATTAAGTAAGAACAAAGCCTTCGGTGGATCATCCCACTGAGGGCTCTTTTTTTGCCAAAGTTTAATGCAAATTTGTACTTTTTGCGTATTTATTAGTAAATCAGTGGGGAGGTTGGACAAATGCGCCAAAAGTGTTTTGAATATCAGTATTTGCAGACACTGAATGAAAGAACGAATTTGTTACCGGCAGAAAAATCACAGTTGCAACGCTTAATACGTGGTTATAGTGGTGAAAGTAATTTGGACAAATTAGCACAGAATTATTTTAGACATCCGGAGTTAGTAATGGACGATCTAAATTTGGTATATCAAAATGAGCGTATTCAAGTAGACAAGTTGATCG
>DXAP01000038.1 GCA_019116985.1 Candidatus Ligilactobacillus excrementavium
CAATGAATTTTTTGGCTTGTTTTCGTGTAATTCCAATATTTTGTGATAGCCCATAATCACTGATCCCATAAACGATCCCAAAGTTGACGGCCTTAGCCTGGCGTCTAATATTAGGTGTCACTTCATCTTCACTATCTAGTCCAAAAATTTGCATAGCGGTATTCGCGTGAATATCTCTATCAGATTTAAACGCCTCTTGCATATGTTCATCACCGGAAATATGAGCTAAAACCCGTAATTCAATTTGAGAATAATCAGCAGAAAAAATTTGCCAACCTGAATGGCTTGGGACAAAGGCCTGCCTGATCTTACGCCCTTCTTCCAAACGGACAGGGATATTTTGCAAGTTAGGATCAACTGAAGACAAACGACCCGTTGCCGTCAAAGTTTGCGTATAGCGTGTGTGGACCTTTTGATCTTTATCAAAGACCACTTTTAATAAGCCCTCGATATAAGTCGACTGCAATTTAGAGATCTGACGATAAACCAAGATATTGTCCACGATAGGTGACATTCCGCGTAACTTCTCTAAAACACTCACGGCGGTAGAATAACCTGTTTTAGTTTTTTTGATCACTGGTAATTCAAGTTTTTCAAATAGAATATGCCCTAATTGTTTAGGTGAATTGATGTTAAATTCTTCACCCGCTTCATTAAAGATCTCTTGTTTTACTTGAGCTAAACGTTCTTTGAACTCACTTTGCATTTGTTCCAAACGGTCAGTATCAACTGTGATCCCCGCAATTTCCATTTTAGCTAAAACTAGTGCTAAAGGAAGTTCCATTTCATCATATAGATCTTGCTGTTGATTATCTTTCAGCTCTGCAAAAAGCTGTGATTTCAAATCCGCGATCGCAGCCACTTTATGACTCAAATGTGCAAACAATTTCTCGTCGTCGCTTGGGATCTCACGTTTAGCTCCTTTGCCATAAAATTGTTCATCCGTTTTAACTTGGTCAAAACCATGTAAGCCTGCCAGTTCGCCTAAATCATCACTATTTTCCGTATTATTCAATAAATAAGAAACAAGTAAAAGGTCAAAATCGACCGCTGTCATTTCAAGGCCTAAACGGTTCAAACCAACAAAAGTTCTTTTACTATCAAAAACATCCAGTTTAATTTTGGGATCAGTTAAGATTTGTTTTAGCGGTTCTTCTTTCAGTAACTGTACATCTCTAGCCCCAAAATACTGGCCATCAATTTTCAGCACAAAACCAATAAATGGTGCACTGTGATAATTTTTGCCATCGATCTCCAAATAAAAAGAAACCGGACCTTTAGGAGCAGCTGGCACTTTTTTTAACTGACTTTCATCCAATAAAGTGACCGCAATTTCATCAAATTTTTTTGTTGCGTCAGGATCTTCACCAGTTAACTCTTTCAAAAAGCTCTTAAAATCAAGCTCTTCATAAAAACTACGTAGCTTTGTTTCATCAAGTTCTTGGCGCTTGGTATCTTCTAAGCCAAGAGTTAGCGGAGCGTTTGTTTTGATCGTGGCTAGATCTTTACACAAAAATGCAATGTCTTTGTCTTCGATCAAATGTTCCTTCATCTTAGACTGTTTCATGTCATCAATGTGTTCATAAACACCTTCAACACTATCATATTCTTTCAATAGCTTGATAGCTGTCTTTTCACCAACTTTAGTAACACCAGGATAATTATCAGAGTTATCTCCGGCTAGCCCCTTCATATCAATGATCTGTCGTGGCACTAAACCATATTTTTCCTGCACATGTGCTGGCGTATATTCCTCAACTTCACTAAAACCTTTTTGTGTCACCGAAACTGTTGTATGTTCAGTGGTCAACTGCGTTAGATCACGGTCACCAGTCACTACAACTACCCGATAGCCTTTTGCTTCACCCTGACGGGATAAGGTACCAATAATATCATCAGCTTCATAATCAGCTAATTCATAATCTTTGATCCCATATGCTGCTAGCAGTTTTCTGACATAGGGAAGTTGCTCACTTAATTCTCCTGGTGTCTTCGCCCGACCAGCCTTATAATCAGAATATTTTTTGGTCCTAAAAGTTGTTTTACCGGCATCAAAAGCCACTAAAACGTTTGTCGGAGAATACTTTTTTAAAATATTATCAAGGATCTTTTTGAAAACATAGACTGCATTAGTGTGTAAGCCATCGTGATTAGTAAAACTGCCAACATTTTGTAGTGCAAAAAATGCACGAAAGGCCACACTGTTGCCATCAACCAATAAAAGTGTATTTTCTTGTTTCGTCATTATCTTCTCCTCTAGTTTATTATTGCCATCTTTATTCTACCAAAAATAACTGACCATTCGAAACAGACTAACTTAAATTTCAACAAAATTCATAAAATTAGCTCAAAAAAAGATGCCCGCACACTAGCGAAGCACCTTCGAAAATATTTGTTTTTTCTAATCTCTGTTACCACCGGAAAAGATCGTAACTAGTTGAATAAAGATGTTGATAAAGTCGAGGTACAACTGCAAAGCACCAGAAACTGCTAAGGAAGTTGAATTGACTTGTTCACCAAATTGCAAATACATATTTTTAAAGTTCTGTGAGTCCCAGGCAGTTAAGATCGTAAAGATAATAACACCGATGAATGAAAAGACATAACTGATCATTGGACTTTGTAAGAAGATATTAATAAAAGTTACAATTAGTAAAGCAACCAGCGCTGCGAGTGCTTGACTGCCGATCCCCGAAAGATCTTTTTTAGTCGTAGCCCCAAAAATTGCTAAAACGACAAAGTCAGCGGCAGCTGCGACAAATGCCATCGTGACATGTGAAATATCATAGACCATTAAGATCGTACTTAAAAATAGTCCTTCGATCCCGGCAAAAGCAAAAAGCAATGTGATGCTTGATGTCGCCGAACGTCCCGGTTTAAAAGATACTCCAAAAACCATGGCTAATTGAACTGCAAATAAGGCAAAAAAGGCAAAACGATGTTGACCAAAAAAGCTGAGAACCTGCATTTGGAATGTAGTCGCACATAAATATGCGATCACTGCAGAAAATGCAACAGCACCTGCCATAAACCCATACATTTTAGTTAAGAAACTATTTAAACCACCCTGGCTAGTCACATAACCTTGATTCGAATTATTCATTTGATCGTCCTCTCCTAATTAATTAGATAATTGAAATCGTTTGATAATCTCTAATGAAATTATCATAACATACCAAAAGATCGTAAGCAATTTTATCAGGATTCTAAAAGAAGAGAGCGGGACAAAGGTCGTTTTGAACCCGATATGTAACGTCGTTTACGCCATTTTGGGCCGTAGCAAAGCGCAGGACAGGAATGGCGTAAATGGCATTACATTGAGGATTCAGACTTTTGAAACGCGTTTATGCTATAAAAATTACAAGCGATAATTTGATTATTTTTAGCA
>DXAP01000039.1 GCA_019116985.1 Candidatus Ligilactobacillus excrementavium
CCAAAAAAGATTATAATTTGATGAGAATTTTGGACATCAAAGTAAATTAAAACGGAAATATAGAATTATTTGTGAGTTACTATAAGGTATTTGTTTATATAATTATAACTTATTTTTGAAGATGAATATCAAAAAAACATTGGTATCACGGTAATGATTAAATTCGTGGATACTGAAAGGACACGTTTTTAGCGAAATATTACGGAATATTTTTGATAACTAAAAACTTCGATATTAGCTATCCATAAACATTTGACACTTCGGATTTGCTGTAATATGATTTTTTCATCGAATAATTTGATGTTCGAAATACTTTTTGAGTGAGGTGGCAAGTTTGAGAATAATGGGTGCTCAAGAAATTATGGATCTGATCCCTAACCGCTATCCGATTTGTTATATCGATTATGTGGATGAGCTTGAACCAGGCCAGCGGATCGTAGCGACTAAAAACGTGACGATCAATGAGTCCTTTTTCAGGGGACATTTTCCTGGTGACCCTACAATGCCCGGTGCTTTGATCATTGAAACTTTGGCACAAGCAGCCTCGATTTTAATTTTGAAATCACCTGAATTTGTCGGGAAAACAGCTTATTTAGGATCAGTTCGGGATGCTAAATTTCGCGAAAAGGTACGCCCAGGTGATGTTTTAAAACTTGAGATCAAGATGGCAAAGAAACGTGCCAATGTTGGGATCGTGGAAACTATCGCACGTGTCGCTGATAAGGTGGCATGTAGCGCAGAGTTGATGTTTGTTGTCGAAGAAACAGGCCAAAAAGTGTAATAAGTGCGTTGAGTGTCTTATATATTTTGATTACCAAATTGTTTGAATGCCAAACAAAAAAAGGACGACAAGGCGATGAGTGCAGATTATCAACAGATCAGTGATTCATTGGTGAAAATTTATTCCAATATTTTACGGATCGAAGAAAGTGAATTGAGAAAAAGTCAATTTAATAACCTTACTATTCAAGAAATGCACGCTATCAATGCTATTTCGATGTATGAGCACAAAACAGCTTCACAGGTGGCTAAAGAATTACATTTGACCCCTGGAACGCTGACGTCAACTATCGATCGTTTGGTCAAAAAAGGGTATGTTGAACGAATCCGTTCAAAAGATGACCGTCGAGTTGTTCGACTCGGCTTAACTAAGAAAGGACGAGTCGAATATCGTGCGCACGCAGCTTTTCATGAAAAATTAGTCAAACAATTTTTGCAAGGCTTTAATGATGAAGAAGTGGGTGTGATCTTGCAAGCTTTACGGAATCTAGAGAGCTTTATGGATGAACATTCTTGATTATCAGGAGAAAAAAACATAATGGAAAAAATTAAGATCGTTAATACAGCCAGTTATGTTCCAGCAAAAACGGTCTCTAATAATGAATTAAGCCAGATAATGGACACTTCAGATGAATGGATCTCGGCGCGCACAGGTATCAAAAAAAGACATATCAGTGTGGGCGAGAATACCTCGGACCTTTGTTTAAAAGTTGCTAAGAAGTTGTTAGAACAAAGTACATGGTCAGCAGGATCCTTAGACCTGATCATTGTTGCAACAATGTCACCTGATTCATATACACCTGCGACAGCGGCAATTGTTCAGGGAAAAATAGGTGCAAATAGGGCCGTTTGTTTTGATGTTTCTGCAGCATGTTCAGGATTTGTTTATGGTTTTGATATCGTGACACAATTTCTAACTAATCAAAAATCGATGCGGGCAATGCTGATCGGCGGGGAAGTTTTATCGAAAGTGATCGATTGGACTGATCGTAAAACGGCAGTGTTGTTTGGTGATGGTGCTGGTGGAGTTTTACTAGAAAATAATCAAGCAGAAGATTCCGCTGTGTTGGCCAGCGTTTTAAAAACATATGGTGATCAGCATGAGAAATTAACTGCAGGTCAAACAAGGCCAGTAGTTGAATTTCCACCGCTAGAAAGAACACAACTTCATCCCTTTGATATGGATGGACAGGCAGTTTATAAATTTGCGACACACGCTGTTCCTGAAACGATCGATGAAGCATGTCAAAAAGCGGGTATCACCGTTTCAGATGTAGACCTCTTTGTTTTACATCAGGCTAATGCGCGGATCGTGAAGTCGATCGCTAAGCGAATGAAGCAGCCCTTAGCTAAATTTCCAATTAACATCGATGAGTACGGTAATACTTCAGCTGGTAGTGAACCAATATTGCTTGATGAATTAGTGCGAAATAAACAAGTTGAACGTGGCCAAATTATTGTTTTAAGTGGTTTTGGTGGCGGATTGACCGTTGGAACACAGGTTATTAAATTTTGATAAAACGGCAAAAGCCGAAATAAAAAATATTTAACATTATAAAGGAGAAAATTATTATGAGTGAACAAGACATTTTGAAAAAGGTACAGGATATTGTGGTTGATGAATTGGACGTGGATGCAGCTGATGTAACATTAAATGCTGATATCAAAGATGATCTGGATGCAGATAGTTTAGATGTTTTTGAGATCATGAACGAATTAGAGGATGACTTAGACGTTAAGCTTGAAGCTAGTGAAGACGTTAAAACAATTCAAGACGTTGTAAATTACGTTAAAAAAGAAGTCGACGCAAAAGCTGAATAATCGAGGTGTTAAAAATGGGAAAGGTTGCTCTCCTATTTAGTGGCCAAGGCGCTCAATATAGTAAAATGGGTCTCGATCTGTACGAAAAAGATCTGCTTTTTAAAAAAACGCTTGATCGCATTAATGCGCAATTGGATTCTTTTGATCTTTTGTCCGTACTTGCTGACAAAAATGATGAATTAGCTCAAACCAAATATCAACAGCCAGCAATTGTTGCTTTAGGCCTAGGATTGAATGCAATGGTCAAGCGTGATCTGCCTGAACTAGAGATTGGCGGAAACGTTGGTTTATCTTTAGGCGAATATGCCGCATTGATATCAGCTGATGCATTAGATGAACAGGCAGGGATCAAGGCACTAGAAGCACGAGCATGTTTCATGCAAGAAGATGCAGAAAATAATGCAAGTAAGATGGCTGCCTTATTGAAGCCCGAGATCGCTAAGATCGAAGAAATTTGCCATGATCTGGCTAACGAGGGTGCGATCATTTCTATTTCAAATTACAATTCACCCAAAAAAGTCGTGATTGGCGGACAAGCACAGGCAGTGACAGAGGCTATTGCCAAGATCACTGACCAAAAAGCAGCTAAAAGGGCGATAGAGTTGCCAGTTTCTGGTGCATTTCATACGCAGCTTTTTGCAAACGCAAGTGCGAAAATGGCTCCTATCTTGGAAAAAATCGATTTTCGCCAACCAAGCGTTCCTGTTATTAGTAATACAACAGGCCAACCTTTTGAAAAAGAGAAAATTGGAGAAACATTAGTTAAACAAATCGTGTCGCCGACTCATTTTGCTGATTGCGTTTCTTATTTGTTTAATAATGAAGATGTAGATACAACGCTTGAACTTGGACCAGGTGGAACTTTGACACAGTTTGTTAAACAAGTTGACCGCAAAGTAACTCGTTATCAAGTGGAAGATTACGATTCTTATCAAACATTTTTGAAAGAAATACTGGGTATTTAGATGGATCTACAAGGAAAAACAGCATTTATTACAGGTTCTTCACGAGGCATTGGTAAGCAGATCGCATTAGCATTTGCACAAGCGAAAGCTAACGTGATCTTAAATGCCAGAAAAGAAGTTCCAGCACAGTTAGAAGAGGAAATCAAATCTTATGGAGTTCAGTGTGTGACGATACTCGGAGATATTTCACGAGCTGATGACGTCAAACGGATGGTCAAAGAAGCATATGAAGCTTTTCCACAAATTGACGTGTTAGTCAATAATGCTGGCATTACCAACGATAAACTTTTGATTGGAATGAAAGAAGAAGATTTTCGCTCAGTGATCGATGTTAATTTGGTCGGGACCTACGCAATGACACGTGCAATTCTAAAAAAGATGAACAAGAAGCGGACAGGTGTCATTATTAACTTGGCTAGTGTTGTCGGATTACATGGCAATGTGGGACAAGCAAATTATGCTGCCAGTAAAGCAGGCGTCATCGGATTAACCAAGACGGTTGCTAAAGAAGGAGCATTAAGAAATATCCGTTGCAATGCAATTGCTCCAGGAATGATCGAAAGTGATATGACTGATGTTTTAAGTGATAAAGTAAAAGATCAGTTATTGGCCGGTATTCCTTTAAAGCGTTTTGGAGATTCGAATGAAGTGGCGAAAACAGCTGTCTTCTTAGCACAAAATGATTATATTACCGGTCAAGTCATCAGTGTTGATGGTGGAATGACAATTTAACAAGTGAAAAGTAAAGGAGGCCATTACTGTCGGG
>DXAP01000040.1 GCA_019116985.1 Candidatus Ligilactobacillus excrementavium
AATGGGATTTGATCGATGGCCCTTAAACGTGTTCCAAAAGATCGAAGCCTTAATGCAATCGCCGTTGCAAAGCGGCTTCAAAACATCTTTTATCTCACTCTCTTTATTTTGGGCTTAAAGAAAAAAAACAAAAACGCTAGATAAAATTACTAATAAGAGATTCAAGCCAGACAGCCAAACGGAGCTAGAAGGAATACCGATCCGGAATTTTAAATTACGGATACAAAGGACCAAAAAGACTATAGAACTTAACAGGAACAATAAAAAAATGGTGTTAAGTGATGCATTGATCTCAACCAATGCAAGAGCAATGATCAATAACCAATTACGAAAATTTTTGTACCATTCTATTTGACCAAAAAAGGCACGTTTATATGAAAAATGGCCCTGTTTTCCTAAGTTTATGAATTTGTTAGTGGTTAATAGTAACCATAATACAAATAAGAAGATCCCAATATATTTCCACCAGTTCATTTGTCCACCTACTTTGTCAATTTTAACTAGTTATTCTTGAAAAGATCAGTTAATTTTGTCATAAATTCAGAAACGAAGCGATCTTTATCAACATTTACCGCAACCTGTGTTTGAGTTGCTGGTTCATTGATGCGTGTTTCATCACCGATCGTGCGCCCAGCAAATGGGGCTTTAGTGTCAACTTTCATATTTAAGAAAACTGTTGATACTAAATCAGGTTCGACTGCCACAGCGACAGCTAATGGATCATGTAAAGCACATCCACCCAAATGTGGATTAGTAACTTTATACGCATCAATATAAAAGTCAACAATGTCTGCGTATTTCTGACCTGCAGTAGTGCCTAAATCACGCCATTGTTGTGTTTCTTTGATCGTTAATAAAGTACGTGTTGTTACATCGAGACCGACCATTGTCAATGGAAGCGAACTACGAAAAACACGGTCAGCAGCTTTAGGGTCTTGATTGATATTAGCTTCAGTAACCGGAGTGACGTTTCCCGGAACAGTTAATGCACCGCCCATAAGTGTCACATTACCGATCAAGTCTGCTATTTCCGGGTCTTTATCAAGCGCGGCAGCTAGGTTAGTTAAAGGACCAGTTGGGACTAATAAAAGATCTTTTTGGTATTTGTGTGCAGCTGAGATCAAAAAATCAACGCCATCTTCTTTGGTAACTTGTTGGTCAGCTTTCTTTAATTCAACTTCTCCAACACCGTTGACACCGTGGATCTGTGCGCTAACAGGCATTACATCAAAATGGTCAGTAGTGGATGAGTGTTGTGCACCCATGTATACTGGTACTTCTGGATGGCCCAGTAACTCTAAAAGGTCAAGACTATTTTGAACTCCACGTGAAGTAACTACATTACCATATGAACCAATGATACCGATCAGATCTGCTTTTGGTGTAGCTAAAGCATAAGCGATGGCTAAAGCGTCGTCTATTCCTGTATCTAAATCAAGGATCATTTTATATTTTGCCATTTGATCCACTCCTTATATTATTAGAATAATTATTGCCTATAATAAGTGTAGCAAAAAAAACTGACCTTGCAATTATTTTTGGTATAATTTGGTGGAATATTCCTATTAGTCTGTGAAATGTTTGAGATTTATTTAATAGCAAAAGGATGTTTGGTGCAAAAATAAGGCGACTACTGTAGAATAAAAGACAGAATTTAAAATTCAGTTGGACTGGATCGATTAGATGAGGAGAAATTTAGATTGAAATGGACAAGATTTTACATAGAATGTAATGCACAAGCACAGGATGCAATCGGTGAATTGATGATGGAAAATGGAGCAGGTGGTTTACAGATCGATGATGAGCCGAGCCAAGGAACAGTGACTTTATCAACATATTTTGAAGGGCAAACCAAGCTTGAGTCTTTGAAACAAACTCTGAGAGAAGCAATCGATCAACTGCCTAAGTATGGGTTAGACGCAGGTCATTATAAAATCGCCAGTGAAGTTTTAGATGATGGACAATGGTCAAATGAATGGAAAAAATATTATCATGCCCGTCGAATCAGTCGGTATTTAGCAATTGCTCCTAGTTGGGAAGATGATAGTAATTGGGATGAAAAAACGGCAGTGATCCGTTTGGACCCTGGTAAATCTTTCGGGACGGGGACTCATCCAACTACTATTTTGGCGTTACATGCCTTGGAAGTAACGATCAGTGGTCAAGAAGATATGATCGATGTTGGTACAGGCTCAGGTGTTTTAAGCATTGCTGCTAAATATCTAGGCGTCAAACATATCGATGCTTTTGATGTTGATGATGAGTCAATGAAAGCAGCACGAGAGAATTTTGCTTTAAATCCAGTTGCAACAAATATTCATTTGGCTAAAAATAGTTTGCTTGATGGTGTTGAAACTCAGACGGATCTGATAGTGGCTAATATCTTAGCCGAGATCATTGTACCTTTGATCCCACAAGCAGCAACACATTTGAAAGCAAACGGTAAGCTGATCTTATCGGGGATCATTGAAGATAAATTACTATTGATCGAGAAAACTTTAGAAGAAAATGGTTTTGTGATCGATGAAACTTTAAAGATGAAAGATTGGTATGGTATAGTTGCTACTATGCCACAAGAGTAATTTGTTAGTAGGAGATAAATATGCAACGTTATTTTGTTAAAGAAAATATTGATGGATCAACATTTACCTTACCACCAGAAATTTTTCACCATGCGATCGATGTTATGCGTGGAAAGGTCAGTGATAAAATTGAAATTGTAGGACCTGATCAAAAAATCAAGCTAGTTGAATTGATATCAGTTGAGCCTAAAAGTGCACAAGGAAAAGTCATCGATATCTCTACGCAAGACCCTGAATTGCCAGTAGAAGTAACGATCGTTTGTGGGATCTCAAAGGGAGATAAGATCGAAAAAATCGTCCAAAAAGGAACTGAACTTGGTGCAAAACGTTTTGTTCTATATAATGCAGCTCGTAGTGTAGCTAAGTGGGATGAAAAAAAAGCACCAAAAAAATTGAGTAGATTACAAAAAATTGCCAAGGGAGCAGCTGAACAATCTCACCGGACAGTGATCCCCGAAGTATTGTTTTGTCAAAAATTATCGGATGTCTTAGAGCTAACTGCAGGATCTGATCGCCGGATAGTGGCCTATGAAGAATCTGCCAAACAAGGAGAAACGGGTCGGTTAGCACAAGTTTTACAGGAGATTAAACATAATGTAAATGTACAAGGCTCATCTGTTAGTCTCACTGGTTTTTTTGGCCCAGAAGGTGGTTTTGCTCCAGACGAGATTCAGACTTTGAATCAACAACAGGTTGTTTCAGTTGGATTGGGCCCAAGGATCATGCGTGCAGAAACGGCGCCCTTGTATCTGTTGGCTGCACTTTCTTTTACTCTGGAACTAGAGTAGAATACAACTAAGAAATTTTGAAAAGTGAGGTCTTTTATGAAGGTCAAAGGACTTTTTACCATAAATACACTTTGGTATGTAGCATTTGGGGCTTTATTTGCATTTATTGTCCCAATTATTGGCGCAACACTGGATTTGAATGATATTATGAAAGTAGGCTTTATTTTGTTAGGTGCTAATGTGATCTATTCGATCGTGTTGGGCTTATATGCCGGAGCTAAACGGATGTCATGGATCATACTATTAATTTTTCCAGTGTTATTTCTGATCGGTTATAGGTATTTTTTCGATAACTATGCGTTATATTTTACGTTAGTTTATCTAGTCTTGACCTATCTTTCTTATGGGATCACTAAAGATTAAGAGTAGTAGTCGCACGTTTGTTTAATAATAGACATACGTGCTTTTATTTTAAACAAAAGTATTAATAACTTATAAAAATTTAAGCCGTAGCAAATATAGAGTGTCTATGTAGCTAGATTTAAAATTGACCTATTATTTTGCCAGGGTATCTTATTAAGTTTATTTTGGGGTGAATGCTTATGGAAAAAGAAACGATTTGGAGTGCAGAAGATGTGCTCAAAATGTGCCAAGGTTATATGAATAAAGACCATGTTGCTTTGGTTCAAAAAGCATGTGATTTTGCGACCTATGTTCATAAAGAACAGGTTAGAAAGTCAGGGGAGCCATATATTATTCATCCAATTCAAGTTGCAGGTATTTTAGCTGATCTAAAGATGGATCCTGCTACTGTATGTGCTGGATTTTTACATGATGTAGTGGAAGACACACCAGTTACTTTAGGTGATGTGGGTGAATTATTTGGTAAAGACGTACAAATTATTGTTGATGGTGTTACTAAATTAAGCAAGATAAAGTATATTTCTCATCAAGAAGCACAGGCAGAAAATCACCGTAAGTTATTATTAGCAATGTCGCAAGATTTACGTGTCATCATTGTGAAGCTAGCTGACCGCCTGCATAATATGCGGACGTTGAGTCATTTACGACCTGATAAACAGCGCCGGATAGCTAATGAAACACTTGAAATTTACGCCCCATTAGCTGATCGTTTAGGTATTAGTACGATCAAGTGGGAGCTTGAAGATACTTCGTTACGTTATTTAAATCCGCAACAATATTATCGGATCGTTCATTTAATGAATTCTAAGCGGACCGAACGTTTACAGTATATTGATCAGGTGATCGAACAAATTAAAAAGGCAATTGCAGATTTAGATTTGGATTGCGAAATTTACGGTCGTCCTAAACATATTTATTCGATCTATCGTAAGATGCGTGATCAGCATAAACAGTTTGAACAGATCTATGATTTGATAGCGATCCGTGTGGTCGTTAAATCGATCAAGGATTGTTATGCAGTCTTAGGTGCGATCCATACCAGATGGAAACCAATGCCAGGGCGATTCAAAGATTATATTGCAATGCCTAAAGCAAATATGTATCAATCTTTGCATACAACTGTTCTTGGGCCAAGTGGCCGACCATTTGAAGTTCAGATCCGGACAGAAGAAATGCATCAAGTTGCTGAATATGGTATTGCGGCTCACTGGGCCTATAAAGAAGGTAAAAAAGATGCCGTAAATTCAACCGACACTGGGGAAAAATTAAATTTCTTCAAGGAAATTTTGGAATTTCAAAATGAGTCAGAAAATGCAAACGACTTTATGGAAAGTGTTAAGGGCGACTTATTTTCTGATAGAGTTTATGTCTTTACGCCAAAAGGTGATGTCTTTGAACTGCCTAAAGGCTCGGTTCCTTTGGATATGGCTTATTCGATCCATACTGAGATCGGTCATCATACAACTGGAGCAAAAGTTAATGGCAAGATCGTTCCTTTAAATTATCAAATCAAAAATGGTGATATCGTTGATATATTGACATCGCAAAATTCCGCTGGTCCAAGTCAAGACTGGCTTGACCTAGTGCACACTAATAAAGCCCGCAACAAGATCCGTCGTTTCTTTAAACAACGTGACCGCAATGAAAATATTGATACTGGCCAAAATATTTTACAAGATGCGCTGACCGATGCAGGATTTGATCCCCATGAAGTTTTGAACGAACAAAATATTGCACGTGTTTTAGAAAAGAAGCATTTTAAAACGGCAGATGATCTGTATGCGGCAATTGGTTTTGGAGAATTAACGCCGATCGGTGTCGTCAATGTTTTGGTTGAAAATATTAGGCAAGAGCAAGAGGAAAAAAGGCGTCAGCAACAAGAAAAAGAGCTGCTGCAAGAACATAAAGAAATTAACAATGACAATAAAAGCAATCCCAAGGCAAAAAAGAAAACTGGTAAAGACGACAGTGTGGTTATAGAAGGCATAGATAATATGTTGGTGCGTTTGAGCCACTGTTGTAATCCCGTCCCTGGTGATGAAATTGTCGGTTATATTACTAAAGGGCGCGGAGTGTCTGTTCATCGCGTAGACTGTCCGAATGTTAAGAACGAAGAAAAAAATGGCACACGTTTAATTGATGTTTCCTGGAACAATATTCCTGAAGAACACCCATATTATGACACTGACTTAGAGATCGAGGGATATAATCGCTCAGGTCTTTTGAATGATATTTTACAAATGGTCAATAATTCAACTAAGAATTTGAATTCAGTCAATGGGCGTGTTGATAATAATAAAATGGCCATTATCAATATTACGGTTGGGGTACGTAATGTAGTCGAGTTGCAACGTCTGATCGATAATATTAAACGTGTAGCAGATGTTTATGTAGTAAAAAGAGTTATTCATTAAATATTACTTGAAGGGAATGTTATTTTTTGCGTGTAGTCGTACAAAGAAGTAAAGAAGCTCAGGTCATGATCAAGCAAAATGTGGTTGGCCAAATCAGCCATGGTTTTGTTTTGTTAGTGGGTTTTACCGAAGGCGATGGCGAAAAAGAAATTAATTATTGTGCGAATAAAATTGCCAAATTAAGGGTCTTTAGTGATTCAGATGGTAAAATGAATCAAAGTCTAGCGCAAGTTGGTGGCAGTATTTTGTCGATTTCTCAATTCACTTTGTATGCAGATACAAAAAAGGGCAATCGGCCAGGCTTTTCAAAGGCACAAACACCGCAACTGGCGGAAGAAAATTATCAGCAATTCAATCAACAATTACGCAACTTTGGTTTGAATGTTGAGACCGGGGAATTTGGTGCAGACATGCAAGTTAGTCTCCAAAATGACGGACCAGTCACAATTATCTATGATACAGCCGAACTTTAAATAACTAAAAAACGGTTTTAGTTTAATTTGTCTTTTTCAAACAGCAGCAAGGAGTAATGTTATGTCTTTAATTTCTTTAGAACCTTCAGCAAGACGTGTTTGTGAAAATGCTAATACCAGAAACTTTGTCCCAACTATGATCACGATCAACGTTATCCGTGAAAGACTAGCGCTTGAACAAAAATCACCAGTTTTTTTGCATGATGTGATAATGAAGTGTGAGTCCTTTGATCTAGGCCCAGATTTGGGCCAAATCAATGTTCATCTTCTTTTTCCGTCAGATGTAAAAGAAGATGAAAAATTGCCAGTTGTTTTTTACATTCATGGAGGCCAGTTTATTTCCGGAGATGAACAAAGTTATCATAAATTGGTAAGTGAATTAACAGTACGTAGTCGTGTCTGTTTGGTTTTTCCGGAGTATAGCCTAGCGCCAGAAAGACAAGCTCCCAAGCAATTACAACAATTATTAGCTGTTTTTAAGAATTTGCCTAACTTGGCAGTCAAATATAACTTAGACCTTGATCGTTTGATTTTAGGTGGCGATGATGTTGGAGGAGGCTTAGCGGTGTCCTTAGAACTACAAGCAGAGGCCCGACAAATCAAAGTTTATAAAATGCTCTTATTTTATCCGGTAGTAAATTACAATTTTGACACATTTTCTTATATTAGTTTTGCAGGGGGATATTATTTGACCCGTGAGCAAATGAAATGGGCCTGGGATCATTATTTAGGCGTAGATACAGATGGTAAGCAAGCACTTTTTTCACCTTTATTAGCCACCCAAGAAGAAATGTCAGTTTTACCCGAAACTTTAGTTATTACCGCAGAAGCCGATGTAGTTCGAGATGAAGGAGAGGCTCTAGCCAGAAAGATTCGCGATGCTCATGTCAAAACTGCCCAAATTAGGATGCAAGGGACGATCCATGACTTTGTTTTAAAAAACGAACTAGATAAAACAGATTCGTGTCGTTTAGCAATGAACGTTGCTGTTGATTGGATCCATGCATAATATGTCTAGCATGAAAGGAATTTACGAATGAAATATCATAATTTTTTCTGGGACTTTGATGGAACTTTATATGATACTTATCAGATCATGCCAAAAGCCTATTGTAAAGCATGGTCGATGGCTGGCTATCAAATTACTGCCTCAGAAGCTTATCGGCTGATGCGGTTAGCTTCATTAGGACAAGCTTTCAAGTATCATCAGCGAGAATTTAACATTTCGGCTCAAAAATTAACTAAAATTCGTGAGGATTATCGTGTGCAAGAACAGAAATATTTTGGACAAGTTCAGGCTTTTAATGGCCTGCCAGAACTATTTGAAAAAATTGTAGCTCACGGTGGTAAAAATTTTTTATTAACGCATCGAAAACAGGGAGCACTAGAATTATTGCAACGCGATGACTTAGATAAATTTATCGCTGGAAAAGTCACTGGTCAAGATACTTTTGCCCGAAAACCAGCACCGGATTCTTTGAATTATTTAATTGAACAAAATTCTGTTTTACGTTCATCTGCTTTAATGGTCGGTGATCGCAGCCTAGATGTCGAAGCGGCACATAATGCGGGCATTGCTGGAGCATTGTTTGATCCAGATGATTTAATGGCTGAGCAACATATTGAAGCAGAAATTCAGCTCAGTTCATTGACAGAATTATTAGATCATGTCGAATAGTTTTTGCTGTGAAAAAGCTGAGATATAATTAGCTGTGAGATTCTAAAAGGGGCGTCGAACTAACCAATTAAATGGTTTAGTTCGACGCCCCTTAAACGTGTTCCAAAAGATTGAAGCCTTACTGTAACAATGATTGTTGCGTTATTTTGGCTCTTACACGACCCCAAATAAACACGATTGTCGTTACAAATCGACTTCAAGACATCTTTTGTTTCACGTTCTTATTTTTCTTCTTGCTTAAAATATTGTGTTAAACCAGAAACTACCTGGCTGGTTGCTTTTCCCTGATAACTGCGTGAGGTGATCTGTTCAAAATCTCGTTCAGAATTAATGTAGCCCATTTCTAACAGGACCGCTGGTTGTGGATTATCACGAATCACTAGGAAGTCACCGATATCAACTCCACGATTATCTAAACCGAGTTGGTTAAATTGTTGATTGATCGTATTGGCCAGTTTAACAGAAGGACCTTTGTTATAGTAATAGGTCGTATATCCGGAAGCTACGTTTTTCTCAGGTGCAGAATCAAAATGAAAACTAATAAAAGCATCTGCATGGACTTGTTCAGCTAATTTTGGTCGGTCTGCTAAACTGACCGTCGAATCGTCATCGCGTGTGAGGTAAACTTTAGCACCTCTTGCTCGTAGTTTCTTAGCTGTTTGACGTGCGTAACGTAAGGTATACTTTTTTTCATCTTTATTAGAATTTGAAACAGCACCAGAATCGCTACCACCATGTCCGGGGTCAAGGACGATCGTTGCATCTGCTAAAGAATTGATCGGGTTTTTGTAGGAAGGATCAACCATCCAATCAGCTACCCAGCCAAAATTATTTTTATCAGTTTTAACATACATCCAATGATATTTTGTTTTAATAACTTTTAAGCGTTCACCTTGGCTTAAAGCTTTTTTATCTTGATATTCAATTCCTGGACCTTTTTTGATCACTGCTTGCGTTGTTTGTATTTCAACTTGTTTGAAGTAAGAAAAGGTACGGTAAACTAAGATCCCAGATAAAGCTAAAATAATTCCGATTAAAATGATTTTGTTTAATGGGACACGTTCCCCATGTTTGACTTCATGCATTAATTCCACCATCCACTTAATTAGCTATGCTTTTTTACACAAATTCAATTATACAAGAATTTGTTCTTTTTTACAGATAAAGTAAGCATTTTTTTACTATCATTGTGAAAAATAAACAAGTATTTGTATTTGTTTTTAGTGAAAAATCTAGAAAACGGCTTGATTTTAACTTTTATTGTTTGTATACTGAAAAAAAGCCATTGATGAAGAATAGTAATTTTGAATGAACTTGTTAGAGAGCGGGAGTATTTGCTGTAAAGCCCGTCAAGTTCAATAAATGAAGACACTTTTAAGGTGTATGGTAACATACCGCATGCAGCGTTATCGCAAAGTGATAAATTAAGGTGGTACCGTGCATACCTGCGCCCTTGTACAAGTTTTTTACTTGGCAGGGGCTTTTTGTATGTGTTGTTCTAAAAGTATATAGTTATTATTTTATATAGAGTTGTAATTAATTCGAATACATACTTTGAAAGCAAAACTTCACATAGTAATATAATGGTGGATAAATCAAAGGTTAAATATTCATTAAATTGATTTTTAAGTCATAGGAGGAATATTATGAGATATCAACGTCCAAAGGGTACTGCGGATATTTTGCCAAAAGAAGCAAAACAATGGTCTGCGGTTGAAAGTCGGGCACGTGAGGTGTTCGAAAAATATCGATATCAAGAAATGAGAACACCAATGTTTGAAAGCTTTGATGTTTTTTCAAGAACATCAGGGGAAACATCGGATATCGTGACAAAAGAAATGTACGATTTTTATGATAAAGGTGATCGTCACATTACATTACGCCCAGAAGGAACGGCAGGTATTGTTAGAGCTTACGTAGAAAATAAATTATACGGTCCGGAAGTTCAAAAGCCTTTTAAAACTTTTTATATGGGACCAATGTTTAGATATGAACGTCCACAATCCGGAAGATTACGTCAATTTCATCAAATCGGTGTTGAAGCTTTCGGGGCTGATTCACCAGCTCTTGATGTTGAGGTTATTTCACTTGCGATGGCCTTATTGAATAGTGTCGGTTTGCATAGTTTAAAACTCAGTTTAAATACATTAGGTGACAATGAATCGCGCCAAAATTATCGTCAGGCTTTGATCGACTTTTTGGAACCACACGAAGCAGAACTTTCCGAAGATTCAAAAGAAAGGTTGCATAAGAATCCTCTACGTGTTTTAGATAGTAAGGATGCAAATGACAAAAAAATTGTGGCAGAAGCACCTTCGATCTTAGATTATTTAACTTCAGATGCAACAAAACATTTTACATTAGTTAAACAGTATTTGGATGCACTTGAAATTCCATACGAGATCGATTCAAATATGGTTCGTGGTTTAGATTATTATAATCATACAATATTTGAAGTTATGTCTGATTCCAAGGCTTTTGGCGGTAAATGGACAACTGTTTGTGCTGGTGGTCGTTATAATGGTTTAGTCGAACAATTAGGCGGACCAGAAACGCCAGGAGTTGGATTTGGCTTGGGAGTTGAACGTTTGTTGTTGATTTTAGATGCTGAAGGAATTGAATTAAGCGAACAACAAGATTTGGACGTTTATGTTGTTGGCATTGGCCAAGAAGCAGACATTGAAAGTCTAAAAATAGTTCAAGCGTTAAGACAGCAAGGATTTAGTGCTGAACGTGATTATTTGAATAAAAAACCGAAAGGCCAATTTAAAGCGGCTAATAAAGCTAACGCTAATTATACGTTGACGATCGGCCAAGAAGAATTAGAGCAACAAAAAGTAAATTTGAAAGACATGCGTACTAGTCAACAAGAGTCAGTTGCGTTGTCGCAAATATATACTGATTTTGCTCAAGCTAAATCAGTTTTAGATGAAAAGGAGAATTAATTAGATATGAAAAGGACAACATATGCGGGATCAGTTGATGAATCGTATTTAGGCAAAGAAGTTGTTTTAAAGGGTTGGGTTCAAAAAAGACGTGACCTAGGGAACTTGATTTTTATAGACCTTAGAGACCGTAAAGGCATCGTTCAATTAGTGTTTAGTCAAGAATTTAACGCAGATGCATTAGCAGTTGCCGATACTTTACGTGGCGAATTCGTGATCGAAGTCTCAGGTAAAGTGGTTGCACGTGCTGATGGTGCGATCAACCCGGACATGAAGACTGGTAAAATCGAAGTCGAAGTTCATCAAATCAACGTCTTAAATAAATCAAAGACCCCACCATTTTATATCCAAGATAATACTAATGCGTCTGACGATCTACGTCTCAAATACCGTTATTTAGACTTGCGTCGGCCAGAGATGCAACGCGGATTATTGATCAGAAACAAGATCACTCAAGCTGTGCATCGTTATTTAGATAGCAATGAATTTGTCGATATTGAAACACCTTATTTAACTAAATCTACTCCTGAAGGAGCACGTGATTATTTGGTACCATCACGTGTTTATCCTGGACATTTTTATGCTCTGCCACAATCGCCTCAGTTATTCAAGCAATTGTTAATGGGTGCGGGCTTTGACCGTTATTATCAAATCGCTCGTTGTTTCCGTGACGAAGATCTGCGTGGTGATCGTCAACCTGAATTTACACAGATCGACTTAGAAATGTCCTTTATGACGGCACAAGAGATCCAAGAAATGACTGAAGGCCTATTGAAAGCTGTTATGAAAGAAGCAGTCGATTTTGAACTTACAACACCGATCCCTCGTATCACTTGGAATGAAGCTATGGATCGTTTTGGTTCAGATAAACCGGATATTCGTTTTGACATGGAATTACATGATATGTCCGCTGTTGTTAAGGGTGCTGGGTTTAAAGTGTTTGATTCTGTTTTGGAAAATGGTGGTCAGGTTAAAGCAATCGCTGTTCCTGATGGTGCCAAAGCATACTCGCGTAAACAGATCGATGCTAAACAAGATTATATCAAACGTTTTGGTGCCAAAGGTTTAGCTTGGGTCAAAGTAACTGCAGATGGCTTGCAAGGCCCGATCGCTAAATTCTTTAATGATAAGGCAGATAGTATTACTGGTGCTGTAAAAGCAAATGTAGGGGATCTTATCTTGTTTGTTGCCGATAAGCGCCAAGTTGTTGCAGATGCATTAGGATATTTGAGAACTTCGATCGCTAAAGAAATGGATATGATCGACAAATCAGCATTTGCCTTTATCTGGGTCGTTGACTGGCCGTTATTTGAATATAGTGAAGATTTTGGTCGTTATATTGCTGCACATCATCCATTTACAATGCCAAACGAAGAAGACCTTGAATTACTTAAAACGGATCCACATAAGTGCCACGCACAAAGTTATGATATTGTCTTAAATGGTTATGAACTTGGTGGAGGTTCGATCCGTATCCATCGTCGTGATATTCAAGAGCAGATGTTTACAGCTTTAGACTTTACTAAAGAAAAAGCTGAAGAACAGTTTGGATGGTTCATGGAAGCCTTAGATTATGGTTTTCCACCTCATGGCGGCTTGGCTTTAGGCTTGGATCGTTTCGCAATGTTATTGTCAGGCAAAGATAATATACGTGAAGTCATTGCATATCCGAAAAATTCAAAGGCATCCGAACCATTGACCAATGCTCCTAGCTTTGTTTCAAGTAAGCAACTGGATGAATTATATCTCAAACCTGAGATCCCGGCTGATGCTAAGGTAAATAAATCAGAAGAATAATTTTTTAAGATCTGCTTGTGATCGGTTCAAAGCAGATCTTTTTGCGTTGCAAATTTAGTCTAATTAAGCCTTTGGTAATTCTTGATACAGGTTGTTATAATAAAAGTACTTAATTTAAGAAATGTTGATCCTACTGATCATTACCAGTAAACAAAAAGGAGAAATTTATATAAAATGGATGAGCTGCAGCAGATATGGAAAAGACATGCGTATGTGATGAGGGCTTCGAGCGCATTTATGTACGGAATAATCGTTTCGGTCGCGATGAACTTTTTTTGGACTCCGGGACATATTTATTCTTCAGGAATAACAGGCTTGGCACAGTTACTTGCAACTATTAGTAAAAACAACTCGATCCCTTTAACAACTGCATTTTGGTTATTTGCTTTGAACTTGCCCTTATTTGGTGTTGCTTGGAAACAAATTGGTCATCGTTTTAGTATCTTCACTTTCCTTGCAGTTATTTTTTCCAGTATTATGATCAAAGTCATGCACCCAATAAATTTGACTAGCGATCCTATTATTTGTGCCATTTTTGGTGGTGCTGTTAATGGTTTTGGGACAGGCATGGCTTTAAAAAATGGGATCTCGACCGGTGGTTTAGACATTTTAGGTTTAGTGATCAAAAAGTACACTGGTAAGTCGATCGGTACGATCAATATTATTTTTAACGGATTTATAGTGCTTGCTGCTGGTTTTATGTTTGGTTGGCCTTATGCTTTTTATTCAGCCTTAGGTTTAGTTGTTAACGCTAAAGTTATGGATATGGTTTATACACGCCAGAAAAAAATGCAAGTCATGATCGTAACATCTTCGCCTAATAGCGTGATCGAATCCTTACAAACTCGGTTAAGACGTGGTGTTACGATCGTACACGGAGCAGAGGGTGCATATAAGCATGATGCTAAAACAATTTTGTTTACAGTTATCTCGCGTTATGAACAACCAGAGCTCCAGCGTGCGATGCAAGAAGCTGACCCCCATGCTTTTGTCAGTATTGCCGAAGACGTTCATATCATGGGGCATTTTTATGAACCAGACCTTTAATGATCGGAGATGTATTTTTAACAAATGTTCAAAACTATTTATTTATGGCTGATATCTTGTCTTTCCAGGTTATTTTGGCATAATGTCAACGGCAGTGTAGTTTATTTGATGAGTTTTGCTGGTAATGAAAACTTTATTATTCGTCTAGCACAACGTGTCAGACAGGAGCCAGGCGGGCATTTAACGGTGCTTTATCGTCCAAATTGTCAGCGAAGCGTTGTAGAACTGCAAGAGCATGGTATTGAATGTATCGAATTTTCAGACGGTTTTTCTTTTTTAATTCATCAGTTAAAAAGTGTGGTGCAAGCGCGTTTGATTTTTGCTGACAACTATTACGCCTTTTTGGGCGGCTGTGTATTGGATCATGAGCAGACACGTATTGTACAATTATGGCACGCTAACGGTGCAGTTAAAACTTTTGGTTGGGAAGAGCCGCGGACTAAGGATAGATCACTGAGTGACAAAAGGCGTTTTCAGAAAGTTTATGATCAATTTGATGATTTTGTAGTAGGTTCTGCAAAAATGGGTGAGGTTTTTTGTAATAGTTATCATCAACCAACTGAAAAAATTAATATTCTAGGCTATCCGCGTACAGATCTTCTTTTTTCTAATGAAAAAAAAGCACAAAAACGTAAACAAATTTATAGTCAACATCCCGAATTGCGGGATGCGGAAGTCATTTTATATGCACCAACGTATCGTGAAACGTTGACAGGTGAAACATATTTTGAATTACCACAAGATTTCACAACGATGCTGGACCAATTAAATGATGATCAAGTAGTAGTCATGAAATTGCATCCGCAGAATAATGATGAAGTAAAAAGACTGAAACAGCAAAATTTAGCACATGTTGTCTGGGTCGATGATTTTACCACTGATGAGTTATTATTAGTTACTCAACGTTTGATCACTGATTATTCTTCAGTGATTTTTGACTATACACTTTTAGAAAATGCTCAAGAAATTATTTTTTATTGTTATGATTTTGAAAAGTATGCACAGATAGTGGGTTTACAAAAAGATTTTAATGAATGGATCCCCGGTGAGTTAGTTTACAGTGCAAAAGAACTTCAGCAGCTGTTATTAGCCCCGTTACAGCCAACAGATTTTACTGCCTTTAACCATTTGTGGAATAAGGAAAATGATGGAAATTCTGTCCAAAGAGTTTTAGAAAATTATTTTTATGGGAACTAAAATTGAACCACTGAAAAGTATCTTGATTTAAAGGAGCGATGTATAATGCGATTAGGATGTCATGTTAATATGCGTGGAAAAGAAATGTTGTTAGGTTCAGCCAAACAGGCAGCTAGTTATGGTGCCAATACGTTTATGGTCTATACAGGTGCACCGCAAAATACGAAGAGAAAAGATGTTTCTCAAATGAATATTCCGGCTGCGCATCAGTATATGCAAGAACAAGATATCAAAGACATCGTGATCCATGCTCCATACATTGTTAATTTAGGTAATACAAAAAAGCCACAAAACTTTGAATTTGCTGTTGATTTTTTGCGTGCTGAGATCAAAAGGGCGCAGGCTTTAGGTGCAAAACAAATTACTTTACACCCAGGCAGTCACGTTGGCTTAGGTTCTGATGTTGCTATTAAAAATATTGCACGAGGATTAGATGAAGCGATAGATCCTAGTAGTGATGTTCAAATTGCATTAGAAACAATGGCAGGCAAGGGGACTGAAGTGGGCAAAACTTTTGAACAACTCGCGCAAATTATTGAGCGCAGTCAAAAAAATGAGAATATTTCGGTTACCTTAGATACGTGCCATACTAATGATGCTGGTTATGATATAAAAAATGATTTTGATGGTGTTTTGAATGAATTTGACCATATTATTGGTTTGAACCGCTTGAAAGTTTTGCACATTAATGATTCTAAAAATGAGCGTGGCTCTCACAAAGACCGCCATGAAAATATCGGTTGTGGTACGATCGGATTTGCTGCTTTGAACCAGGTAGTTCATCATCCACAGTTAGTAGATATTCCCAAAATAATGGAAACGCCTTATGTTGGTCCACAGAAAAATGATAAGTTTGCTCCATATGCATATGAGATCAAAATGTTTGAAAACCAAAAATTTGAACCAGATCTGAAAAATTTAGTTTATACTGCTCAAGGAAAATTGTGAATTATTAAAAGCGCCGCAGATACACGTAATTTTCGTGTTTGTGCGACGCTTTTAATGTTTTTATTCAGTTGGATTTTGACGTTCATTTAAGCTTTCAATAATTAAGGTGGCTGTTTCTTCGATCGATTTGTTTGCAGTATTGATCACTAAACAGCCAAGTTTATGATATAATTCTTGCGCGAATTTCAATTCATTATTAATATTACCTAAGTTTGAATAGTGAGAATCAGGATCCAAGCCGTAGGCGACCATCCGTTGCCGACGGATCGAATTTAAAATCGCTGGGTCATTAGTTAAACCAAAAATTTTTCGTTGATCGATCTCATAAATTTCATCTGGTATTTTGGTTTTAGGGACCAGCGGCAAATTGGCGACTTTATATCCTTTATTAGCTAAATATAACGAAAGCGGGGTTTTTGAAGTCCGTGAGACTCCCAATAAAACGATGTCTGCTTGTGTAAACCCACTGGGGTCTTTACCATCATCGTAAGTAACTGCGAATTCCATACATTCTATCCGTTTAAAGTAATCTTTGTCAGTATGATGATTCATTCCAGGTTCTAGTCGTGGTGCAACTTTAGTTTGTTTTTCAAGCATGTCTAATAGTCGTTCTAGTGCCCCTAGACATTGAAGCGAATTTTCCTGGCAAAATTTATCGATTTGTTCAGATAAGTTTTTTATCACCAAAGTGTGTACGATAATTGCGTTGACCCGTTTAGCACGTTTTAAGATCCCACTTAATAAAGAAGATGTCCTGACTAAGGGGTATTGTTGAATCTCAAAATCAACTTCTGGAAACTGAGCGACAGTGGCTTGTACTAAATTATAGGCAGTTTCACCGATTGAATCGGAAATGACAAATATAATTGTTTTTTTCTTTTCTGGCATCTAAATTCCTCCTCGTATAATAGGTGGCTCAAGCTAGACGATCACCGTGATCTTTATTTTCAATTATACCTGTTAAATTAAATGAATAAAACCATTGATTGACTTTGAGTCGTACAGGAGTGTATTAATAAAATGACAATATTGATCAAAGTTGAGCAGAAATATCGATGGAAACAAAGATTCACTAAAAAAGGTCTCTTTATTGGCTAAATAATCGGAAAATTTGTAATTAGACTTTAATAGATATTGACGCCTATTTTATGTTTATGTATAATAATAAAGAACTGTTAAGTTTGTGTTAATATATTATGCAATTTTATACGGTTACACTTTAAGCTCGGAGGGAGGGAAAACATCATGTCAAAGACAGTCGTTCGTAAAAACGAATCTCTTGATGACGCTCTTCGTCGCTTCAAACGTACCGTTTCCAAAACAGGTACGTTGCAAGAATACCGGAAACGTGAATTCTACGAGAAGCCAAGTGTTAAGCGTAAGAAAAAATCTGAAGCAGCTAGAAAACGTAAAAACAAACGTCGTTTCTAAAGTCCTAAGGGGGCAGATGTAGTGAGTTTGTTAGAAACACTGCAAAAAGATATGATCGCAGCTATGAAAGCTAAGGATAAGGAAAAATTAAGTACTGTCCGGATGCTGAAATCTGCAGCAACAAATAAGCAAATTAATCTGGGACATGATTTGACCTCGGATGAAGAAGTTGCCGTTTTGTCGCGTGAGCTTAAACAACGTAAAGATTCATTGGCTGAGTATGAAGCAGCGGATCGTCCTGATACAGTTGCACAACTCCAAAATGAGATCAAGGTTGTTGAAAGCTATATGCCTACTCAGCTTAGCAGCGATGAGGTCAAACAAATCGTTGCCGAGACAATTGCAGACGTCCATGCACAATCACCTAGTGATTTTGGTAAAGTTATGGGTGCTGTAATGCCAAAGCTAAAAGGCCAAGCTGATGGTAAACTAGTTAACTCAACTGTTAAAGAGTTACTTTCAAATTAATTATGAGAGAGTTCGGCTTAATTTTGTCGGACTCTTTTTGTGTACGTTGAAATTAGTATTTCAATATGGGATACTTGTAAAAAAATAAGGGATAAGCTATATTTAAAGTATCTTAAGTTACGATTTTAAAGGAGACGTTCAATTGTCAGAAAAACAAGTAATTGAAAAAGAGCTGCACGTTGCTAAACCCGAAGTGCAAGCTGTTTTATTTGGTGTGAATGATAATTATTTGAAATTGATCGAAGAAGGACTGAATGTTACTATTCGGCCTTTCGGGGATGTGATCAAGATCGAAGGTGATCAGGATGCAGCTTCACAGGCAACTGAGATCATCAAGAAATTGACAGCCTTAGTTGAACAGGGAGTTGGTATTTCTGAAAGTGACGTTCTTTCGGCACTTAAAATGGTCCAAAATGGGACACTAACTTACTTTCAGGACCTGTATAAGGAAACCTTGATCAAAGACAACAACGGACGTCCCGTACGGGTCAAAAATTTTGGACAACGTAGTTATGTACAGGCAATAAAAAATAATGACCTGGTTTTTGGGATCGGGCCTGCTGGGACGGGTAAAACATTTCTGGCAGTTGTTATGGCAGTAGCAGCATTGAAGAAAAAAGAGGTCGAAAGATTGATCTTGACCAGGCCAGCAGTTGAGGCTGGAGAGTCTTTAGGTTTCTTACCAGGTGATTTGAAAGAAAAGGTCGATCCTTATTTACGGCCGATTTATGATGCTTTGTACGCGATCTTAGGTTCAGAGCATACTGAAAGATTGATCGAGCGTGGTGTGATCGAAATTGCGCCCTTAGCCTATATGCGTGGAAGAACATTAGATAATGCTTTTGTGATCTTAGACGAGGCGCAAAACTCAACTCGTGCACAGATGAAGATGTTCTTGACGCGTTTAGGATTTGGTTCGAAAATGATCGTAAATGGTGATATAAGCCAAATTGATTTGCCTAAAGGACACCAACAAAGTGGTCTGATCGATGCACGTAAAATTTTACAGGGTTTGCCACATATTAAGTTTATTCAATTTTCCGGGACTGAAGTAGTGCGTCACCCAGTGGTTTCAGAAATAATTGCAGCCTATGATAAGGTTGATAACCAGTAACTATCTATATTTAACAGAAAAAGAGGACTATTAAACTGATGGATCTAGAAATTTTCGATGAAACAAAAGAGGCTTCAAAAGAATGGTTGGACATGATCGCTCAATTGTTAAATTATGCCGGCGATTATATTGATTTGCCTGATAATACTGAAATGTCTGTGACGCTTGTTAATAATGACAGGATACATGCGATCAATAAAGAATACCGCGGAGTCGACAAGGCGACTGATGTGATCAGTTTTGCAATTGAAGAAGACGATGGTGAAGAAGAACCAATTATTTTTAGCGATGATCTTGACATCGATATCCCTAAAAATATTGGTGATATTTTTGTTTCTTTGGAAAAAGTCAAGGAACAAGCTGAATATTTAGGACATTCTGAAAAAAGAGAATTGGGTTTTTTAGTTGTTCATGGTTTTTTACATTTGAACGGTTATGATCATATGAAAGCCGAAGATGAAAAAGAGATGTTTGGCTTACAAAGAAAGATTTTGGATGCCTATGGCCTTAAAAGATAAGAAAAAATATAGTACCAAATGGAAAAATCGTAGTTTTTTACAAGCATTTAAACATGCCAGTGAGGGGTTACGCACTGTTTATCATGATGAGCGGAATTTTCGTTTTGATTGTTGGGCGGGTTTATTAGTGGTGCTTTCTGGTTTTATACTAAATGTAAGTAATAATGAATGGCGGAGTTTATTATTAGCTGTCTTTTTAGTTTTAGCAAGCGAGGCTTGGAATACGGTTATTGAAAACATTGTGGATTTAGTTTGTGGGACCAAACACCAAGTACCTGCTAAGAAAGCTAAAGATATCGCAGCGGGAGCAGTTTTGCTCTCTTCTCTTTATGCCGTATTTACAGCTGCTATGATCCTATTGCCTAAAATTTGGCACATATTTTTTAATTAACTAGGGCTTTTATTTATTGAGTTAAAGAAAGGAATTTATAATGACAAATGCTTTTCATTCTGGATTTGTGGCAATTATTGGTCGCCCAAACGTCGGAAAATCAACATTTATTAATCATGTGATCGGTCAAAAAATTGCCATCATGAGTGACAAACCACAGACAACTAGGAACAAAATCCAGGGGATCTATACAACAGATGAGTCACAGATCATTTTTATTGATACCCCAGGGATCCATAAACCGCAAAGTAAATTAGGGGATTTCATGGTCGATTCAGCACTTTCTACTCTTAATGAAGTGGATGCAGTGTTGTTCATGGTCAATGCCACTCAAAAACGCGGTAAAGGAGATGACTTTATTATTAAACGTCTCCAAAATGTTAAAAAGCCAATTTATTTGGTCATCAACAAAATCGATCAGGTCCATCCAGATGACCTGTTACCGATCGTGGATGATTACCGTCAGACGCTAGAATTTCAAGAAGTTTATCCAATTTCTGCACTAAAGGGGAATAATGTGTCCGAATTAGTCAATAATTTGGTAACTGATCTACCTGAGGGTCCACAATTTTATCCCGAAGATGAAATAACTGACCATCCAGAGCGTTTTATTATTTCAGAATTGGTCCGTGAAAAAGTTAATCAGCTGACGCGTGAAGAAGTTCCTCATTCTGTGGCCGTCGTGACCGAACGTGTCAAACGACAAGATGAAGAAAAAATTCGGGTCTCTGCATCTATAATTGTTGAACGTAATAGCCAAAAAGGAATTATTATTGGCAAAGGCGGCAAAATGTTAAAGCGGATCGGCACTTTAGCTCGTAAAGATATTGAAACGTTGCTAGGTGATAAAGTTTATTTGGAATTGTGGGTCAAAGTTCAAGAAAATTGGAAGGATCGCAAAACTGACCTGCAATCTTTGGGGTATAAACAAGACGATTATTAAATTCTGGGGAGTGAGACAAAAGATGCTTTGAAGCCGATTTGTAACGCAATCGTTGTTAAAGTGAGGCTTTAATCTTTTGGAACACATTTAAGGGCCGTCGATTTAACCCATTAAATGGTTAAATCGACGGCCCTTTTAGGATTAGACAGTTAGTTTTGTCCTAGCCCCTTTCTATCTAAAGATATTAAATCTCATAGTTTAATAACTTGATACTCGATCGAAAAATGAAAGAAGTGATAAGGTGGCTACACATCAGGGAGTGGATTTTCAAGGTATCGTGATTTCGCGTAATGACTATAAAGAACGCGATATGTTAGTCAAAATTTTAACAGATAAATTTGGCATCAAAACTTTCTTTGTTAGAGGTGCACGCAAAAGAGGTTTTAAACTAGCCTCGGCTATCTTGCCATTTTCGCACGGTGTGTATTTTGGTAATATTAACGACCAAGGTCTCTCTTTTATTAATGGCACGCGAGAATTAGAACAGTATCAACAAATATATGCAGATATTGAACTAAATGCCTATGCTTCATATATTCTAGGACTGGCAGGCGCTGCTTTTGGTAATGATGAACCTCTGCCAGAGGTCTGGTTTGACAAATTTGCCACCGCGATAGACTTGATCAATGAAGAACTGGATCCTGCAATTATTACAAACATTATTGAAATACAATTACTAGGGTGTTTCGGGGTTAAACCTTTTCTAGAAAGTTGTGTGATCTGTGGTAGTACTCAGGGACCATTTGATTTTTCTGAAAGCTACGGCGGGATTTTATGTCAGCAGCATTGGTATTTAGATATTCATCGGATGCATTTAGATCAACGAACAGTTTATTATTTAAGATTATTTTCGGTAGTAGACCTGAAACAACTACATTCGATCAAAGTTAAACCAAAAACTAAGCAACATTTACGCCACACGATCGATACTTTATATAGTGATGAAGTTGGTGTTTATATCAAAGCAAAGAAATTTATCGATCAAATGGGTAGTTGGGGCCAACTCCTAAAAAAAGACGACGATCGCTGATATAATTATGGTAATAAATTTTCAATCAGGGATTAATTTATATTGACAAAGCGAAGTTTGTGACTTATTGTTAGATTATTCAAATAGCGTTGGCGAGAATAAGATTTGATCGGTCCAAGTTGATTTTAGCGAGTCTGGAGAGTGAAAGCAGGTCATCAACTGATCGAGTGGCAATCTTTAGTCTGATTTAAAAGAAGTCGGTTGAATAAACCGGAAGTAGGGTGGAACCGCGATCACTTGATCGTCCCTATGTAACATCTTGATGTTGCATAGGGGCTTTTTTATTTCCTAAAACAATCGATGATCGAAAAATTTCATCTTTTTAGCGGCTATTGACATTCAAACAACGCCAGTTAAGCAGAGCTCTTATAAAACTGCTGTTATGCAGTCACTGTTCGCTCTGGATATTTTCAAGGAGGAAGACATCATGTCTAAAAAGTTAAGTATTCAAGAAATCATCTTAACGTTACAGCAATTTTGGTCAAAACAAGGATGTATGTTAATGCAATCCTATGATACCGAAAAAGGTGCAGGAACAATGAGTCCATATACATTTTTGCGTGCTATCGGACCCGAACCGTGGAATGTTGCATACGTTGAACCATCACGTCGTCCTGCTGATGGTCGTTATGGAAAAAATCCGAATCGTTTATACCAACACCATCAATTTCAAGTGATCATGAAGCCTTCTCCAGCAAACATTCAAGACCTATATTTAGATAGTTTAGCTGCATTGGGGATCGATTCTAAAGAACACGATATTCGTTTTGTTGAAGATAACTGGGAAAACCCATCAATGGGTTGTGCCGGTGTTGGTTGGGAAGTTTGGCTTGATGGGATGGAAATTACCCAATTTACGTATTTTCAACAAGTTGGCGGTCTAGAAGTTTGGCCAGTTGCAGCTGAAGTCACATATGGGCTCGAGCGTTTGTCCTCATATATCCAAGATGTTCAATCAGTTTTTGACTTGGAATGGGCTGATGGAGTTAAATATGGTGATATTTTCTTGCAACCCGAATATGAACAATCAAAATATTCTTTTGAAGAAAGTAACCAAGACATGTTATTAAAGGCATTTGACGAATATGAAGCCGAAGCTAAAAAACAAATCGCAAATGGCTTAGTTCATCCAGCGTATGATTACATTTTAAAATGTAGTCACACTTTTAACTTGCTAGACGCCAGAGGAGCAGTTTCAGTGACTGAACGAGCTGGTTATTTAGCACGGATCCGTAATATGGCCAAGTCAGTTGCTAAAGTGTTCGTGGCTGAACGTAAGAAACTTGGTTATCCTTTGATCAAAGATGAAAAGTTACGTGCAAAATTATTAGAGGAGGACAATTAAGATGAAACATACTTTCTTACTAGAAATTGGTTTAGAAGAGATACCTGCACACGTTGTTACTCCAAGTGTTAAACAACTAGCGTCACGGATGGAAGATTTTTTGAACGAGTCAAGGATCTCCTTTGACGAAATACAAACATTTTCAACACCACGCCGCTTGGCGGTTAAAGTTTTAGGGTTAGCTGATAAACAACCGGATATTAAAGAAGAAGCGAAAGGCCCAGCGAAAAAAATTGCGGTCGATGATCAAGGTAACTGGTCCAAAGCAGCGCAAGGGTTTAGTCGTGGACAAGGTGTTGATCCAGATCAAATTTATTTCAAAGAATTTAAGGGGACAGAATATGCTTATGTTGAAAAATCAATTTTAGGCAAATCAGCTACAGAAGTACTTAAAGATGTTGACCAAGTTATTATTGCGATGCGTTTTCCAACTATGATGCGTTGGAGTACCAATGAGTTTGAATTCGTTCGTCCAATTCGTTGGATGGTTTGCTTATTAGATGATGAAGTGATACCTGTACAGATCTTAAAAATCAAAGCTGACCGTGTTTCTGCCGGACATCGTTTCTTAGGACAAGATGTATCCTTAGCTAATGCAAATGATTATCCTGCCAGCTTACTTGACCAAATGGTGGTCGCAGATGCTTGTAAGCGTAAGGAAATGATTCGTTCTCAGATCCACGAGATCGCACAAAAAAATGAGTGGCAGATCGTGATCGACGAAGATCTGTTAGAAGAAGTTAATAACTTAGTTGAATATCCAACTGTTTTTGCTGGATCATTTGATGAAAAGTATCTGTCTTTGCCAGATGAAGTCTTGATCACTTCAATGAAGGATCATCAACGTTTCTTTTATGTACTTGATTCAAATGGAAAAATGTTACCACATTTTGTCTCTGTGAGAAACGGTAATGACCAATATTTGGAAAATGTCGTTGCAGGAAATGAGAAAGTTTTAACTGCTCGGTTAGAGGATGCACGCTTTTTCTATGAAGAGGACCAAAATACACCAATTTCAGCTAGTGTTGAACGCTTAAAGAATGTAATGTTCCATGATAAGATCGGGACAATTTATGCTAAGATGCAACGAGTTACTGAGATCTCAGCTTTCTTAGGTAAGAAAGTTGGTCTATCTGCTGACGAATTACAAGATCTAAAACGAGCAGCACAAATTTATAAATTTGATATTGTGACTGAAATGGTTGGTGAATTTGCCGAATTACAGGGTGTCATGGGTGAAATTTATGCACGCTTGTTTGGTGAAAATGAAAACACTGCAGTTGCGATCAAAGAATCTTATATGCCGTTAGGATCTGAAAGTGAATTACCACAAACTAATGTAGGTGCTGTGCTTTCGATCGCAGACAAAATTGATAGTATTCAATCATTTTTTGCGGCAGGTATGTTACCAAGTGGTTCAAACGATCCCTATGCATTAAGAAGACAAGCTTTGGGTATTGTTCGAATCGCCCTAGCTAAAAAATGGAAATTGTCAGTGATCGATCTTGCAAATGCGATCGACAGTGCATATCAAACTAAGCAAGACTTATATGAAAATACACAGCCTGATCAAAATCAGGTTGAATGGCAAGAATTTATCATGGGAAGGGTACATCAGTTACTCGTTGATCAAGACTATGCTTATGACATTGTAAACACTGTGGTAGCAACTAAGGAAAATACTTTCCAGCAAATCTTTGCTGCAGCTAATGTTTTGACCAAGCATCAATCTGATTTAGAATTTAAACAAAATATTGAGGCTCTAACAAGAACAGTGCGTTTGGCACGTAAGGGTCAAGCAGATGTTCAACCCGAAGTCAAAGTTGATTTGTTCGAGAATGATTCGGAAAAAGCGTTGCATACGGCTGTTGTTGCTGTATCTAAAGACTATGGTGACAAGGATCTGGAAGAAAAATATGTTGCACTTACAAGTTTACGTCAACCGATCAGTAATTACTTTGACGAAACGATGGTCATGGTCGATGATGAGTCAGTCAAGAATAATCGTTTGACTCAATTAGATGCGATCGCACGTTTGACTTATTCATTTGGTGCTTTAGATAATTTAAATGTTAAGTAACTAGTCTGATATTTTTAAGCTGTTGTTGTTTACGGAACTTAAGCATCAAGACTAAATAAGATTGAGACAAAAGATACTTCAATCTTTTGGAATACGTTTAAGGGTCGTCGATCTATCCCATTAAATGGGTTAAATCGACGGCTCTTTTAGGGTCTGACAGCTAGTTATCTCTCAGCCCTATTTTTAGTGAAGAATTAGTTACATGATTTGAGTAAATTTTTTGCAAATTATGCTGATTTATTTTATTTTTTCTATGAAAAGCTTACAACATACGGTTGAATTTACTGAGCTTTATCCTTGCATAACATATTATTTCATTATATGATTATTGTTGATTATGTAAAAATATAAGTGGGAAAGTCGCACAACGACAGTGCGGCTTTTAACCGCTGAAGGCAAAGTTATTTTGAGGTGGTCGTGTGAGCAGAAGGATCCCTGAAGAGGTGATCGACGATGTCCGTTCTCAGGTCAATATTTTAGATATTGTTGAACAGTATGTTCAAATGCATCGCTCAGGTAAAAACTGGTTTGGTCTATGTCCGTTCCATACCGAAAAAACTGCGTCGTTTTCTGTGAATGAACAAAAACAAATTTTTAATTGTTTTTCTTGCCATCGTGGTGGGAATGTGTTTAAGTTTATCATGGACGTTGAAAACCTTAGTTTTCCCGAAGCAGTAATACGTGTAGCTGATATAGGCAATGTGTCGATCGATCAAACTTATATTGATGGCGTCAGCGCAAGTGATAACTGGCACGATAGTAATGATAATAATTCTGACCTGAATATTTACAAGGATTATCACCGTGAAGCAGCTGAATTATATCATCATATTTTGGTCAATACGCAGCTAGGTGAAGAGGCTTTAAATTATTTACATGGCCGTGGATTAACCGACGATTTGATCGAAGAATTTCAGTTAGGTTATGCGCCAGCTAAAAAATTACTCTTACCTTTTTTTGATGAACATCAACCTGATTACCAGAAGTTACGTAAATCTGGTTTATTTGTTGAATTAAAAGACGGCCAGTTAAGTGACCGTTTTAGGGAAAGAGTCATGTTTCCGATTTGTAATGCTGCTGGTCAAGTGATCGCTTTTTCTGGGCGTTTGTTGCACAAAAATGAGACACAGCCTAAGTATCTGAATTCTCCAGAAACGGAATTATTTAATAAACGTGATATTTTATTTAACTTTGATAAAGCAAAAAATGCAGTTCGTAATGAGAAAAGTATTATTTTGTTTGAAGGTTTTATGGATGTTTTAGCGGCTTATCGTTCCGGTGTAAAAAACGGTGTTGCTTCTATGGGTACTAGTTTGACGGAACAACAGGTTTATTCTTTGGCCCGTGTTTCTAAAAAATTGAGTATTTGCTATGATGGTGATCAACCAGGGCAAGATGCAACTAAAAGGGCCTTAGAATTGTTAGGCTCATTAAATCGATTTGAACTAAGTGTGATCTCTTTACCTGAAAAACTTGACCCAGATGAATATGTGGGTAAGTATGGTGAAGAAAAATTTTATGAGCGAGTTCATAGTAGTGTGGAAGGTGAGTTAGCTTTTTATTTACGTTATTATGAACAGGGGCGTAATTTAGACAATGAGCATGACCAATTAGCGTATATCGATGATGTGTTAAAGAAATTGGCTCAAAGTAACGATCCAATCGAAAGAGACTTGTATTTGAATCGATTAGCACAAAGATTCAACTTAGATAAAGCGATGTTAGAAACACAACTTACAGACTTACGTTCAGCATTGCAAAAACAGAATAATTTTCAACAACAAAATAAAGTTCAACCAAAACAAACTGCAACGATCAAACCAAGTTCACAGGCTCCGCTGCATTATTCACGGATCGAGTTGGCAGAAAGACTTCTGTTATATCGAATCTTGCATGATCATAGTGCTTGGCTGAAAGTCGCTAATATACCTGAATTTAGTTTTGTACATGAAAACTATCAGACGATATATTTATTAGCGCAAGGCTTTTTCAATGAGCACCAGGCTTATGATAGTGCCGCTTTTTTGGATTTTGTCCAGGAAAGTTCATTACAAGAGATCATTGTTTCGCTTGAAATGAGCAGCTATGTGGGGCAAGCTAGTGAGCAGGAAATAAATGACTGTTTAAAGTTGATCTTGCAAGCTTCTCCTTTAGAAGAGCAGATCGAAGATTTAAAAAAACAACTCGCACGAGCTAAAAGGATGAATGACCAAGATAATGTAGTAGAATTAACTGTTAAATTGATTGAATTATTACAACGTAAACAAGCTGGAATTTCAGCAATATAAGGAGGACCTCGCCTTGGCTAAAGAGAAAAAAACAATAAATGATGAAGAAAAACAATATAAAAAAGAATTACGGAGTTTGATCCATGAATTTAAACCGAAAAAGCAGATCAAATATTCTGTATTATCTAAGAAATTAGTAGAACCATATCAATTGAATGCAGATGCGATGGATAAATTGATCGAATCTGTTGAAGATGCTGGGATCGCTGTTGTTGATGAAAAAGGTGAACCGAGTGAACACGCTTTACATGCAGCAACTAAACAGGCCGAAAATGCTAAAAGAGATGTTTCAGCACCATCTGGTGTTAAGATCAACGATCCAGTTAGAATGTATTTGAAAGAGATAGGCCGAGTCGATTTATTAACTGCTGATGAAGAAATTGCTTTGGCATTAAGGATCGAACAAGGCGACGAATATTCTAAGCAACGTTTAGCTGAAGCTAACTTGCGTTTGGTCGTTTCAATTGCTAAACGGTATGTAGGGCGAGGCATGTCATTTCTTGATTTGATTCAAGAAGGTAACATGGGCTTGATGAAGGCTGTTGAAAAGTTTGATTACCGTAAGGGATTTAAGTTTTCAACGTATGCTACTTGGTGGATCCGCCAGGCAATTACGCGTGCTATTGCTGACCAAGCACGGACGATTCGTATCCCAGTTCATATGGTTGAAACTATCAACAAGTTGATCCGGATCCAGCGTCAATTATTACAAGACCTTGGTCGTGAACCGATCCCTGAAGAAATTGGTGCAGAGATGGATATGCCAACTGAAAAAGTGCGTGAGATCTTAAAAATCGCGCAGGAGCCAGTTTCACTTGAAACACCGATTGGTGAAGAAGATGATTCTCACTTAGGTGATTTTATCGAAGATGCTGAAGCAACGAGTCCAGCAGACCATGCTGCTTATGAATTGTTAAAGGAACAATTAGAAAGTGTACTTGATACTTTAACTGACAGAGAAGAAAATGTTTTGCGTTTACGTTTTGGCCTAGACGATGGTCGAACACGTACTTTAGAAGAAGTGGGTCGTGTTTTCGGTGTAACTCGTGAACGGATCCGTCAGATCGAAGCAAAGGCGTTACGTAAACTACGTCATCCTTCTAGATCAAAACAATTGAAAGATTTTTTAGATTAAGCTAAATTATCTTCTCTGATTTTAATAAATAAAGAGAAGTTGAAAGGTCGAATATAATCCGGCCTTTTTTCTATACATAATATTAAATTTAGTAAAGATAAGAGAAACGCTTTTGATTTGGTGTAAAATAAACTTAAGAGTAGATAATTGATTAAGGAGTAGGAAATGGATTCAAATAGATTGTCACAGCGACTATTACATGTCGCACAACATGTTCCGAAAGGAGCACGTTTGGCCGATATTGGTTCTGATCATGCTTATTTACCAGTTTATTTGGCAAAAAGAGGTCTTATCTCATATGCGGTTGCAGGTGAAGTTGCTCAAGGTCCACATATGAATGCTTCACGGGTCATTCAACAAGCAAACGTAGGCGACATTGTTCAATCGCGTTTAGGAGATGGTTTGGCGGCTTTTACCGAAGCTGATCAAATCGATACGATCACTATTTGTGGAATGGGTGGAGCTTTGATGGTTGATATTTTAAGTGCATCCCCCGCTAAGCTAGCGACTCGCCCTTTATTGATCTTGCAACCGAATATCGGTATGGAACTTGTTCGGAGTTGGTTAGCAAAAAATCACTACCAAATTGTTGCTGAAGATATCTTGCGGGATTTAGGTCATGTGTATGAGATGATGGTCGCAAAACCAGTTACAAAAGAGCAGCAATTGACGGCTGATGAGATCTTTTTTGGTCCGTGTTTATTGCAGCAAAAAGACCCAGCGTTCGTTGAAAAGTGGACACGGGAATTAAAACGAGAAGAAAAAATACACGCTGCACTCACAGCTGCCAATAAAGAAAACACGCCGAAATATCGTGAGGTTCAAGCTAAGATCAAACAAATCAAGGGAGTGTTATGAAATGACTACGGTCAATGATATCGTCAATAAATTTGAAAAATTTGCCCCTAAGTGGTTAGCTGAAAAAGGTGACCCGGTTGGTTTACAACTTGGAGATTTAACACAAACGGTCCATAAAATGATGGTTTCCTTAGACGTTCGGCCTGAAACAGTGCAAGAAGCGATCAAGAATAATGTCGATTTTATCTTTGCCCATCACCCAGCAATGTTTCATCCGATCCATAGTTTTGATCTGAGTGTTCCACAAAACCAAATGTACGCAGAACTGATCAGACATAATATTTCTGTTTACGCTGCACATACTAATCTGGATAGTGCTAATGGAGGGATGAATGACTGGTTAGCTGACAAATTAGGCTTACAACATACGGAACCATTATTGGGACCAAAGACAGAAAAAATGTATAAATTGGCTGTTTTTGTACCAGTAAAAGCAGCTGACAAATTACGACAGGGCTTAATTACAGCAGGTGCTGGAAATATCGGTAATTATTCTGGTTGTTCCTTTTCGATTCAGGGACAAGGTCGGTTCATCCCACAAGAAGGCGCGCAACCCTATCTGGGAACACCAGGACAAGAAGAAACAGTAACAGAAGAAAAAGTCGAAGTTATTTTTTCAGCCGAAAATAAAAACCAAGTGTTATCTGCGATGTATGCTAACCATCCGTATGAGAAAGTCGTTTATGATCTTTATCAAATTGAGGATGTCGGTGAAAAATATGGGATGGGGCGGATCGGTGAACTGTCAGATACCATGTCTGTTGAAAAGTTTGTTGCACAATGCAAAGAGGCTTTTCAAATTCCTGCTCTACGCCTTATTAGTCCAGATGTTACACGAAAAATTAAGCGTGTAGCCGTGTTAGGTGGCAGTGGGTCACAGTTTTATACTGATGCTTTAGCTAAGAAAGCAGATGTTTATGTAACTGGCGACGTTAGTTACCATACAGCACATGATATGTTAGCCAGTGGTTTGAATGTGATCGATCCTGGACATCATTTTGAATGGATCTGTCAACCTGAGCTCAAGCGTTTGTTTAGCCAGTGGGCACAAACAGAAAATTGGTCGATCGATGTGATCGCAACAAAAATCAATACAGATCCATTTTTATTTATGTAAATCAATGAATTAAATTAAAAAGGAGAGTTTTTTCATGGCAAAATATGATAATTTAGTACCACGATTTTTAAAATATGTACGCAAAGAAACTCGGTCTGATGAAGAATCAACTACAGTTCCTTCAACGCAAAATCAGGTTGAATTCGCCAATGAATTGGTGCTGGAATTAAACGAGATCGGTTTATCTAACGTACGGATCGCGCAAGGAAGCAGCTATGTTTTTGCAACTTTACCAAGTAATTTACCCGCGGATACATCAGCTAAAAAAGTTGGCTTCATTTCACATATTGATACGGCTGATTTTAATGCTAAAAATGTTTCTCCGCAAGTGGTGGAAAATTATGATGGTGAATCTGAGATCAAACTGGGTACGAGCGGCTATTCCTTGACACCAGAAGAATTTCCTAATTTAAAAAATTATCGTGGTGACAATTTGATCACAACCGACGGAACGACACTTTTAGGTGCCGACGACAAAGCGGGTGTGACTGAAATTATGACTGCTGTGGAATATTTGAGTAAACATCCAGAAATCAAACACGGTGAAATAGAAGTTGCTTTCGGTCCCGACGAAGAGATCGGAACGGGTGCTGATCGTTTTGAAGTTGATGAATTTGGAGCTGACCTTGCTTATACAGTTGACGGTGGACCATTAGGACAGTTGGAATATGAAACATTTAATGCAGCACAAGCTACGATCAAATTCGTTGGTAAAGATGTTCATCCATCAGAAGCCAAGGGCATTATGATCAATGCATTAAAATTAGCAGTTGAATTTGAAAATCATCTTCCAAGTGCTGAAGTTCCAGAAAAGACTGAAGGTCGTCAAGGATTCTTTCATTTGTTAGGGATCAATGGCACTGTTGATGAAGCAAAGATGACCTACATTATTCGTGACCATGACCGTGCTAAATTTGAAGAAAGAAAACAATTAGTTAAAAATATCGTTGGTAAAATGAATGAACAATTTGATGAAGATCGCGTAATTTTGGATATGAGAGATCAGTATTACAATATGCGTGAGATCATTGAAAAAGATATGACTGTTGTTGACTTGGCAAAAACAGCAATGGAAGATCTCAACATTGAACCACTGATCGCACCTGTACGTGGTGGTACTGATGGTTCTAAAATTTCATTCATGGGCTTACCCACACCGAACTTGTTTGCAGGTCCAGAAAATATGCACGCACGGTTTGAATATGTGTCAGAACAAACGATGGAAAAAGCAACGGATGTTATTTTGCAGATCGTGAAATTAGCTAGTGATAAATAAGTTAGAGGATATATTTTTTTTGGTTTGTTCTTGAAATGAAAAACAAAAACCAATTTCTAAATTTATACTGTGGTATACTCTAAGGGACTTCGATCCAAATGATCGGGGTCTTTTTTGTTGTGCTAGTTAAAGAAAGTAACTAATGTAAGATAATCAATTGACCAATAAGTTAGCTCAAGTAATATTTATGAATGCTACAAATATTTAAGCAGTTGAGTTGTTTGAAAGCAATGGATGGAAAATTGTGATAGTAAATTAACTTTGTTTTTGATTTATTGTTCATTGTTGTCTTGAAACCTTGATATAACAATTTGGTCAAAGAAGGTAAGACTTTTTGTTAGCATCTGAAAATATATCCTGTATAATATAAATAGTAACCTAAATTGCAAATTTCAAAAATAATAAAAATGAGTTTTCGTAAAACAACTGAAAGGGGAGCATATATGAATAACGATAGTTTAACAAATGCTGTGCAAGAGGCAATTGGCCAAGCACAACAAATCGCAATGACACGTAAACACCAAGAAATAGATGTTGCGCATTTATTCAAATTTTTAATTCAGCCAGGTGAATTTGTAGCTGATTTATATCAGCGAGCTGGAGTGGATGTTAAGGGATTTGAAAAAGAAATCGACCGACAGCTAGATAAAATTTCAGTCGTTTCCGGAAATGTTGCTTATGGGCAAGCAATTAGTCAAAATTTATCCCAGTTATTACAAAATGCTGATCAATTAAAACAAAAAATGGGTGATGAGTATATTGCATTAGATACGATCACACTTGCTTTAATGAAATTAAAATATCATCCTTTAACTGAATATTTAAAGCAGAATGGCATAACAGAAAAGAAATTACAGAGTGTAGTAGAAGATTTAAGAGGAGGAGAACGTGTGACATCTAAAGACCAAGAAGCACAATACAAGGCTTTAGAAAAGTATGGGACAGACTTGGTGAAGGAAGCTCGTTCCGGCAAACAAGATCCAATCATTGGAAGAGACGAAGAAGTTAGGGACGTCATTCGGATCTTGTCACGTAAAACTAAGAATAATCCGGTCTTGATCGGTGAACCCGGTGTTGGTAAAACTGCGATCATTGAAGGATTAGCCCAGCGTATCATTAAAAATGATGTGCCAGCTAATTTGCAAGATAAAACTATTTTTTCGTTGGACATGGGTTCATTGATCGCGGGTGCTAAGTATCGGGGCGAATTTGAAGAACGCTTAAAATCTGTCTTAAAAGAAGTTAAGAAAAGTGAAGGCCAGATCATTTTATTCATCGATGAGATCCATAATATTGTCGGTGCAGGTAAAACTGAAGGTAGTATGGATGCTGGTAATTTATTAAAACCAATGTTGGCTCGTGGCGAGCTGCATTTGATTGGTGCCACTACTCTAGATGAATATCGTGAGAATTTGGAAAAAGATAAAGCTTTAGAACGACGTTTTCAAAAGGTTTTGGTTCAAGAACCTACTGTTGAAGATACGATCGCCATTTTGCGGGGTCTACGCGAAAGGTATGAAATTCACCATGGCGTGCGAATTCATGATAATGCGTTAGTTGCAGCCGCTACACTATCAGACCGGTATATTACTGACCGTTTCTTACCAGACAAAGCAATTGATTTAGTGGATGAAGCTTGTGCTGAGATCAGAGTAGAAATGAATTCTGTGCCAACTGAACTAGACCAAGTTAACCGTTCAGTGATGCGTTTAGAAATTGAAGAAGCTGCTTTGAAAAAAGAAACTGATGATGCTTCAAAGAAACGTTTAGCAGATGTACAACAAGAACTCGCAAATGAACATGAAAAAAACAATCAGTTAAAAATGCGTTGGGAAAGTGAAAAGGAAGATATCCAGCGTGTGAGTGACAAAAAATCAGAGATCGATCAGGCTAAACACCAGCTTGAAGATGCTGAAAGCCAGTATAATTTGGAAAAAGCTGCTAAATTACAACACGGTACGATCCCGAAATTGGAAAAAGAATTGGCTGACCTTGAAAAAAGTGATCGTCCTGATGACTGGTTAGTTGAAGAATCGGTGACAGAAAATGAAATTGCGGAAGTTGTTAGTCGTTCTACTGGTGTTCCAGTTTCTAAGTTAGTCGAAGGTGAACGGCAAAAATTATTACACTTATCAGACAGCTTACACCAAAGGATCATTGGACAAGATGAAGCAGTTGATGCTGTTTCGGATGCCGTTTTACGTTCACGTGCTGGACTGCAAGATCCATCAAAACCATTAGGATCGTTTATGTTTTTAGGTCCGACAGGTGTGGGAAAAACAGAGTTAGCTAAGGCATTAGCCGAAAACTTGTTTGATTCTGAAAAACACATGGTGCGTTTAGACATGAGTGAATATATGGATAAAATCTCTGTTAGTCGTTTAGTCGGGGCTGCTCCTGGTTATGTTGGTTATGAAGAGGGCGGCCAATTGACTGAAGCCGTGCGGCGAAACCCTTATACGATCATTTTACTTGATGAAGTGGAAAAGGCACATCCTGACGTCTTTAACATTTTACTACAAGTTTTAGACGACGGGCGTTTAACTGATAGTCAAGGTCGGACCGTTGATTTTAAAAACACGATCATGATCATGACCTCTAACCTTGGATCAGACCTTTTGTTAGATCAGGTATCTGACGATGGTAAGATTTCTGATGAGACTCACTCAGCAGTTATGAAATTAGCTCAGTCACATTTTAAACCGGAATTCTTAAATCGGATCGATGATATCATTATGTTTACTCCATTATCGATGAATGCTATTAAGCAGATCGTGGATAAATTCATTGGGTTATTGTCTGATCGTTTGTCTGACCAGGAGATCACTTTAACGATCGACGATCCAGCCAAAGAATGGTTAGCTAAAAAAGGCTATGAGCCAGCATATGGTGCACGCCCATTGCAAAGGTTCATCACTGAACAAGTTGAAACTCCTTTAGCTAAGCAAATTATTGCGGGTAAGATCATGCCTAAATCAGTTGTTGAAATTCGTTTAGGAGAACAAGACAATTTAATTTTCACGGCCAAAGAAAAAACTGAACAAGTTGACTAAAAAAGTGCATAATAAAAAGCGTTGTTAGACAACGCTTTTTATTTAGTCTGGGTTTTTGGTGTTTTTACCATTGGTGCAACTAGGTTGATAGCGATAAAGCCACCGATCATGGCAACTACAGCACTCGTAGCGATATCAAATGCTCCACCAGTTAAAGCGGAAACGATATAGCCTAATACGAGTCCATAAATTGCACTCCAAAAAAGCAAAGTAAGCTGTTTTAGCATTCCATTCACCTCTTATTAATTAGTAGTTTAGCACAAAAACAAAAAAATAAACATAATTTTTTAAATCATTATTAAGGTGATCAGTATTTAGAAAAAGACAGAATTATTTTTGAAGGAATTTTGAAATTTGAGTATAATTAAAATAAATGACCAGCCAAAAAAGGGGGGAAGTAAATGTTTAGTCCATTACAAGTTATCAGTTGCTACAGTTTATTACAGAGTCCATTAAAAATTAACGACCTAGTTAAAAAAGCGAGTGAGTTAGGCTATCAGGCGTTAGCTTTAACTGATATTAATGTTATGTATGGTATCTTGGACTTTTATAAGGCTTGTCAAAAGTACCATATCAAGCCATTGTTAGGCTTAACACTTGAGTTACAAGATACGAGTTCAGATACAGGTAAAAATGAACTAATTTTATTGGCTAAAAATAATACCGGATATCACAATTTGATCAAAATCTCGAGTTTAAAAATGACTAAGAGTACTGAAAATGCTAGTGGGAACCGACTATCTTTGAGTGAGATCTCCCCTTTTTTACATGAAATGTTTATTATTACACCAACACAGAATTCTTTCATATTAGATGCGCTGGCTAATCATAAACTAGTGGATGCACAAAAACAGTTGGCAAAATTAGTTGATGTAATAGATGATCAGAGTTTGTTTTTGGGAGTCAGCCCACATATGCAAGATCAAACTATAGTTGATTTACGTCAACTTGGTGCTGATTTAGATTTAAAAATTGTTGCAGCTGCACCACTAAAATATTTAAAGCCGGAACAAAACTTTGAGGTGACCGTTTTAAACTCGATTCGGTCAGGTAAAAAGTTAACGAGTGAGGAATTGACACAACAACGAGACGGACATTATTTTTTGCGTTCGCCATCAGAATTTGCTGCAGAATATGAAAAATCCGGTTTAGAGGATGCCTTTCAAAATGTAACTCAAATTATTGACAAGATCGAAATTGAATTAAACTTTCCACCAACACGTTTGCCACGGTTTAAAACGCCCGATGGGACCTCGTCGGAAGAATATCTGCGCAATTTATGTGAAACGGGGTTAAAAAAACGGCTACAAACGAATCAGATCAGCAATGCACAGCCATATCAAGCACGCTTAGATCATGAACTTGAAGTTATCAAAAGGATGGGATTCAATGATTATTTTTTGATTGTTTGGGATGTGACTCATTTTGCCCATGAACATCAGATCATGATCGGCCCCGGTAGAGGGTCTGCTGCAGGTTCTTTAGTTGCTTATACGTTGATGATCACTGATGTGGATCCAATTCGATATAATCTATTGTTTGAACGTTTTTTGAATGAGGAACGTGCACAAATGCCGGATATTGACCTGGATATTCCTGATTTAAAACGTGATCAAGTGATCAAATATGTTCATCAAAAATATGGCCATGAGCAGATGGCACAGATCATTACTTTTGGAACATTAGCGGCTAAGCAAGCGCTACGGGATGTAGGACGTGTGATGGGAGCTACTACTTATGAAATGGATCAATGGAGCAAGGCGATACCGTCAGTTTTGCACATTACTTTGCAGGAGGCTTACCAACAGTCGCAACTATTACAAAATTTAGTATCTGATAGCCAGAAAAATTCATTGATTTTTCAAACGGCATTACATTTAGAAGGTTTACCACGTCATTATTCACTTCATGCCGCCGGAGTTATTTTAAGTGAAGAAAAATTATCCGATTTGGTACCAGTCCAGTTAGGGCCTGATGAGATGTTAGTGACTCAATTTGCTAAAGATCAAGTCGAAGAAGTCGGACTATTAAAAATGGATTTTTTAGGGTTACGTAATCTGACTATTTTGGAAAATGCGGCGCGCTTTATTTCATTTGGTTATCATGTAAAGTTAGATGTGCATCAAATAGACCTTTCAGATCAGAAGACATTGAAGTTATTTCAAGTTGCTGACACTAACGGTGTGTTTCAATTTGAATCAGACGGTATCAAAAATGTTTTAAGAAAGTTGCAGCCAACTTCTTTTGAGGATGTGGCGGCTGTTAATGCCTTATATCGTCCAGGACCAATGAATAACATTGATGAGTTTATTGCACGTAAACATGGCAAGAGTCGTATAACTTACCCTGAGCCTTCATTGAAAAATATCTTAGCACCGACATATGGTATCATGGTTTACCAAGAACAAGTTATGCAAGTTGCGTCAGCCATGGGGGGCTTTTCTTTAGGGCAAGCTGACCTTTTACGTCGGGCAATGAGTAAAAAGAAGCATGAAGTGATCGCTGAAATGCGGGGAAGATTTATCGCAGGTGCCAAAAAAAAGGGCTTTGACGTTCAAAGTGCTCAAAAGGTTTATGAATACATTGGTCGTTTTGGTGATTATGGCTTTAATCGCTCACATGCAGTCGCCTATTCAAAAATGGCTTTTGAATTAGCTTATATCAAGTGCCATTATCCTGCTGCCTTTTATGCTTCCTTATTAAATTCAGTGATTGGTTCGGATAAAAAAACTAAGACCTATTTAATGGAAGCTAAAAGTCGCCAAATCAAGGTTAAGGCTCCATCGATCAATCATAGTGAAACCTACTTTATTTTAAAAAACAAGGCCATTTATTTCGGCTTAGGTTGCATTAAAACAATTCGCAGAAATTTTGTTCAAGCTATTATTCAGGAAAGAAAAAAACGTGGTCCTTTTAAATCTTTTAATCAATTTCTACAAAGGATACCTGGGGAGTATTTAAAGCAAGAGGGAATTGAAGCTTTGATATATAGTGGGGTATTCGATGAATTAGAGTCCTCACGTGCAAAGCTACTCGACCAGTTACCTAAAATGCTCAAGAATGCTGAGTTAAGTGGTGCTAACGTTGAGTTATTTGCCATGCTTGCTCCTAAAGAACAAGAAATAGTCCCAGAATTATCACAAGAAGAACAACTGAACAAGGAAAATTATTATTTGGGTGCTTTTGTGTCAGGACATCCTGTTGAGAAATTTTCAAATTTAGCTCAGTTATACAAAACCACTAAGGTTGCATCATTAAGAACTGGTCAAAATATTGTTACGATCCTATACTTAAAAAAAGTTAAAATCATTCGAACTAAAAAAGGTGAACAGATGGCTTTTGTTACTGCAGATGATGAAACAGGATCAGTGGACCTAACTGTTTTTCCGCAACAATACCGCCAATATGCTGAAGTGTTAAATGAGGGGGCTGTTGTATTAGTTAAAGGGAAGGTTGAACAACGACGAGGAATACAGGTGATCGTTGACTCATTACAGCTAGCAAATAATGTAAGTGATCAAAGTTATTTTTTGCGATTACAATCTAATATTTCATTGTATCAGAAACAAGAATTGAAAAGATTGCTCGAAACTTTTCATGGAAATACTCCCGTGATAATTTTTGATATTTCATCTGACCGCAAATTCTTATTGCGTCAGGGTTTATGGCTAAGTAGCTCTGAAAAGGCACAAAAAGCAGTTATCGGTCTATTAGGCGAAGGTAATGTTGTTTTAAAATAATGAAAACAGATGTAAATTCCATGAAAAGTTTCATATTTTTTTCGAAATAAACAAGACAATGTCTGTGAAAAGTGATACTATGAACATTGGAGAATGTAGTACAACAGAAATTTTACTTGAGGTGAAAAGATGAAACGCATTGGCATTTTGACAAGTGGTGGAGATGCTCAAGGTATGAACGCTGCGATCCGTGCGGTAGCGCGTTCTGCTAACTCTGCTGGCTTGGAAGCATACGGCATTAACTACGGTTATAAAGGTTTGGTTGAAGGAAATATTGAACTCTTAGACCTTGATCGGCTTGATGGGATCATCAAGCGCGGTGGAACAATTTTGTACTCCGCTCGTTTCCCTGAATTTGCTGAAAAAGAATATCAAGTAAAGGGAATTGACCAGTTAAAGAGATTCGGTATCGATGCTTTAGTTGTCATTGGCGGTGATGGTTCCTATCACGGTGCAGAACGCCTGACTCAACAAGGTTTTAATTCAATTGGTATCCCAGGAACGATCGACAATGATATTCCGGGAACAGACTTTACGATCGGCTTTGATTCTTCAGTAAATGTTGCAGTTGATTCAATTGATAAGCTAAATGATACGGCAACATCACACCAAAGAACTTTCATAGTCGAAGTCATGGGACGTGGTGCTGGAGATATCGCTTTATGGGCTGGAATTGCTACGGGGGCAGATGCCATCGTGATTCCTGAACATAAATATGATATTCAAGCCATTGCGGATAAATTGAACAAAAACCGTGAAAATGGGAAAGATCATGGTTTGGTCGTGATTGCTGAAGGTGTTATGTCAGCTCAGAATTTCAAGGAAGAGCTTGACCAACATGGCAATTTCGATAGTCGTGCTGTAACTTTGGCGCATATTCAACGTGGTGGTCAACCAACTGCTAAGGACCGCGTCTTTGCGACACAGTTGGGTGATTATGCTGTGCGGTTATTACTTGAGGGTAAAGGTGGCCTAGCTTTAGGTGTTCATAATAACAAGCTTGTTGCTACAGAGATCATCGATACACTTGAAAACCACAAGCATCAGACTGATTTATCGCTCTTAGAGTTAAATGACCGCGTCAGATTTTAATTAACTGTAGGTAACACACTTAATCTTTTGAGTTTTTAACTATAGTTTTAAGTGATTTTACAATACTTTATTTTCCAAAGGAGAGGTAACTTATAATGAAAAAGACCAAGATCGTAAGTACACTTGGACCTGCTAGTACTGATTTGGATACAATCGTTAAATTGATCGAGTCGGGTGCTAATGTTTTCCGTTTTAACTTTTCTCATGGTGACCATGAAGAACAATTAGGCAGAATGAATGTAGTTACAGAGGCCGAAAAGGTCACTGGTAAAATGGTCGGTCGTTTGTTAGATACAAAGGGTGCCGAAATTAGAACTACAGCTCAAAAAGAGGGAAAGCTTTCATTTGAGATTGGTGACGAAGTACGGATCTCGATGGATAGTTCTGTCGAGGGTACACGTGAAAAAATTGCCGTAACTTATCCGGGCTTGTATGACGATGTGCATGAAGGCGGCCACGTCTTATTTGATGATGGTTTAATCGATATGCAAATCGAAAAGAAAGACGAAGAAAATAAAGAACTTGTATGTAAGGTTCTTAACAACGGTGTTTTAGGCTCTAAGAAGGGTGTTAATGCCCCTGGCGTTTCGATCAATTTACCTGGTATTACAGAAAAAGATTCCGATGACATTCGTTTTGGTTTAGACCATGAGATCAACTTTATTGCTGCATCTTTTGTGCGTAAACCACAAGATGTCTTGGATATTCGTGAATTATTAGAAGAAAAACATATGGAACACGTGCAGATCTTCCCTAAGATCGAATCTCAAGAAGGTATCGATAACTTTGATGAGATCTTGAAAGTTTCTGATGGTTTGATGATTGCCCGTGGTGACATGGGTGTTGAGATCCCAGTTGAAAATGTTCCATTGGTACAAAAGAGTTTGATCAAGAAATGTAATGCTGTTGGTAAACCAGTTATCACTGCTACACAAATGCTTGATTCAATGCAAGAAAATCCACGCCCAACACGTGCTGAAGCTTCTGACGTTGCTAATGCTGTGTTTGATGGTACAGATGCAACAATGCTTTCAGGTGAATCTGCTAACGGTGATTACCCTGTAGAATCAGTTGCTACAATGGCACGTATTGATGTTAAGGCTGAAAACACTTTACGCCAGCACAAGACTTTCTCTATCAATGATTTTGATAAGACAGATGTTACAGAAGCAGTTGCTCGTTCAGTTGCTGAAACAGCTAACAATTTGAACATCAAGACGATCGTTGCAGCTACTAAATCAGGACATACTGCACGTTTGATCTCAAAATACCGTCCAGATGCAAATATTTTGGCGGTCACATTTGATGAGCGTACACGTCGTGGTTTGTCAGTTAACTGGGGTGTTCATCCTGTTATAGCTGATACACCAGCTTCAACTGATGAAATGTTTGCTTTGGCCACTGAAAAGGCCAAGACAGAAGGCTTTGCTAAAGAAGGCGATTTGATCTTGATCACTGCTGGTGTTCCAGTTGGTGAAAAAGGGACAACTAACGTCATGAAGATTCAATTGATCGGTTCGAAGATCGTTACAGGTCAAGGTGTTGGTGATGAAACAGTTATTGGAAAATCTGTAATTGCTAACTCAGCTCAAGAAGCAATCGACAAATCAGTTGAAGGTTGTGTTCTTGTTACAAAGAATACTGATAAAGACTATCTTCCAGCTATCGAAAAGGCTTCAGCCTTAGTTGTTGAAAATGGTGGTTTGACTTCACACGCTGCTGTGGTTGGTATTTCTATGGGTATTCCTGTAATCGTTGGTGCTACTGAAGCTACCGAAGCAATTTCGGAAGGTGAAGTTATTACCGTTGATTCACGTCGCGGTATTGTTTACCAGGGTGCTTCTAACGCATTGTAATATAAAAATATAATAACCATATTGTTTATGGAACAACTCAAAGCTTTTGGGCTTTGAGTTGTTTTTTCTTTCAAACTATTTTTGCCATAAAACATGTGTCTATGATGCGATAAAATAAAGTCTAATTAGCTTTTTAAGCATTTATCCGTTACAATGTTTAAGAGAAGTTTTAAAGTTAGGATGGATAGTTTAATGGAAAGTTGGTTATTTTTATTATTGGTTTTGGCCATAGCATTATTTGGTAAAAATATGTCATTGATCATAGCAGCGGTGACAGTGATGGTCATTAAGGCGTTACCTTTTGCAACTAAGTGGCTTCCGACGATTCAAAGTAAAGGGATCAACTGGGGAGTTACCATAATTTCAATAGCGATCTTAGTTCCGATCGCAACAGGTGAAATTAAATTTAGTGACCTGGTGAGCGTTTTTAAATCTCCAGCTGGTTGGATCGCAATTGCTTGCGGTGTCGCTGTTGCTGTGCTTTCACGCTATGGAGTTGACCAACTTTCAGCGTCACCCCAAGTCACAGTTGCTTTAGTTTTTGGAACGATCTGTGGGGTGGTTTTCTTACGTGGTGTAGCTGCTGGACCAGTTATTGCTAGTGGAATGACCTATTGCATTGTTTCGTTACTGGGTTTGAGTTTTAAATAAGGGAAGAAGTCAATATGAAAAAAGATATTCTTGGAAGAATCGTGACTGCAGTTGTCACAGATGAGAATGAGAAAAGTATTTATTCTCAAATTGAAGGGGAAACATTCAAAACCCCAAAATCTGAATTAAAAAAATTGCCTAAAATTGGTAGTAAGTTAACTGGGTTTGCCTATGAGAACGAAAACCATCATTTGCAATTGACTAAAAATACGCCTAAAACAGGTATCGGTCGATATGCATGGGGGACTGTTGTGTCCGTCCAACGTGACTTAGGGGTTTTTGTTGACATTGGCCTCCCCAATAAAGATATAGTTGTTTCTTTAGATGATCTACCTGAGCAGCATGAGATCTGGCCTAAAAAAGATGATAAGTTAATGGTAGGTTTAAAAGTGGATAAAAAAGGACGCCTTTGGGGTGACCTAGCAACAGAAACAATGTTTCAAGGAATTAGTCAAAAGGCAGATCCTTCAATGAAAAATCAAAATGTGAAGTGTGTGGCTTACCGTTTGAAAAAGGTAGGGACCAGGGTTTTAACTAAAGATTATTGTTTAGGTTTTATCCATCCTTCGCAACGAGAAGAAGAACCGCGTCTAGGTGAGGTACTTGATGCTAGGGTGATCGGTATTAGTAATGATGGAACCCTTAATTTGTCATTGAAGCCACGTGCTTATGAGGTAATTGGTGATGATGCGCAGATGATCCTGGCTGCTTTACAACACTCAAGTGGTGTGTTGAACTTTTCTGATAAAAGTAGTCCAGATGACATCAAAGAGTATTTTGGGATCAGCAAGGGACAATTCAAGCGTGCTTTGGGTCACTTACTCAAGGCTGGGGTAGCTCGACAAGAAAATGGCAAGATTTACTTAAACGAATAATGTCAAAAGGAGGCAGTGTAATGGATACAAAACATGAAATGTCAAAAATTCAAAATTGTATGCATAACGCAGGCTTTAAGTTGACCCCTCAGCGTCAAGTGATCGTTAAAGTTTTGCTTGAACATCATAAAGAACATTTATCTGCTGAAGAAATATATATTGAGCTACTACGAGCTTCTTTTTCTTTCGGCTTAGCAACTGTTTATCGTACATTAGACATTTTAACTGACTTAAACTTGTTGACCCGTGTTTCTTTTGAAGATGGAGTAGCTAGATATGATTTACGAACTGAAGATAAAAATCACTTTCATCATCATCTGGTTTGTACTAAATGTGGTAAAACAATTGAGATCCATGAGGATTTGTTGAGTGATGTCGAGCAATTAGTTTTACGAAATTACCATTTTAAAGTATCCGATCACCGTCTTACTTTTTTAGGTTTATGTCAAGATTGTCAGAATAAGCAGTTGTTGGGAGATGACCATCATCAATGAGCTCGTAATCAATTATTTACATTTTTTAACGGTTGAACGTGGTTTATCGGCTAACACAGTAACCAGTTATCGTAATGATCTAGATCAGTTTGTAAAATACTTAAAAAGTCAAAATTTCGATAAGTTTTCGGAGGTCACACGTCAGGATATTACTGCATATTTGCAAGAAGAAACTGCACAAAAAAAGGCAAATTCATCGATCGTTCGGAGTGTAACAAGTTTAAGACGCTTTTTTTCATACTTGATACATGAAAAAAAAATCACTACTGATCCGATGAGTTTGATCGATACTCCAAAACAAGAAAAACACTTGCCAGAAGTTCTGTCACGACATGAAGTCGAACAATTATTGGAAACTCCAAATGTTGGGGAACCTTTAGGACTGAGAGATCGTGCGATCTTAGAGTTAATGTATGCAACAGGGTTAAGGGTCAGTGAGGTCATTAATTTAAAATTAGCTGACCTTCATTTACCAGTAGGTTTGCTTAAAACGATCGGGAAAGGACAAAAAGAACGGATCGTTCCGATCGGCGACACGGCTGCTTATTGGATCAATGAATATTTAGAACATGGGCGAATTAAACTATTAAAAGAAAAACGTTCCGATTTTTTGTTTTTAAACTTTCATGGTAATCAACTAACACGTCAAGGTATCTGGAAAAACCTTAAGATCCAGGTGCAAAAAGCAGGGATCACTAAAAATATTACGCCACATACTTTGCGTCATTCATTTGCAACACATATCCTAGAAAATGGTGCAGATCTGCGTATCGTACAAGAATTATTGGGGCATGCAGATATCTCAACGACACAAATTTATACCCATTTATCTAAACGTAGGTTAAGTGAAATTTATGATAAAACGCATCCTCGTGCGTAAAAGATCCATGTATAAAGGTTGAGATTTTTTTATAGATAAATTTTTCGAAATTTGTTTTACAACTTTAATTGTGATATTGTTGCATATAATGCTAGAATCACGGGGGAGTTAAATGCTTTATAAATATAAAAATGACTATAAAAAAATTGCAATGGGGTTACTTTCTTTTATTCCCAATTTAAAAGAAGTTTCACGGCTTTCAACAGAGATCGAATGGTATGAAGCCCAAGATGACCGTTGCTTGTTTTTATGGAAAAACGATGATGGAGATTTCTGTGGGATCATTGGTGCAGAGATCGATGATGCGATCGTAATGATTCGTCATGTTGCCGTTTCACCACAATATCGTAAGGAAGGCGTTTCTTTTGAGATGTTTACCTCCCTTGCCAAACGTTATCCTGATCATAAAATGATGGGAAGCTTTGAAGTAGCTCCATTACTAACAAAGTGGGAAAAAACTCATGGACAAGAATAAGGAAACACAAATGCATACTTTTGATGATTTAACTTTTAAAATTGCTAATTTTGAAGGTCCACTTGATTTGTTATTGCATTTAATAAAGAAAAATGAAATGGATATCTATGATATTCCAATGACCGAAATAACTTCTCAGTATATTGACTATCTCCATCGAATGAAAAAAATGGAGTTAGATATCGCTGGGGAGTATTTTGTTACGGCTGCAATGTTGTTAAATATCAAAAGTCGCATGCTTTTACCTACACAGCCGGCTGAAGACAATTCAGATGAAGCTACGGAAGACTTAGACGAAGATCCGCGTGATTCCTTAGTACAACAATTATTAACGCATCAATTATATCAAAAAGCTGCTGAACAATTGCAGGATAAATTTGCTGAACGTTCACAACATTTTGAAAGAGAACCAGCATTAGTACCTGCTGAAGCACAGCTAGGTAAATTAGTTACCGATACAATGGATGTTTCTCAGTTGGAAAAAGCGTTTGAGAAAGTTTTACTACGGCAAAAAAAACAAGCACCGATTCAAAGAAGTGTTACTAATGATAAGTATTCTATTAAAAAAGAAATGGTTCGTTTAGAACAACAAGTTAACAGAGCACAAAGGCCTGTACAGTTTGATTCACTATTTTCAGACGAATTTGAGATCGAGTTATACGTAACGACTTTTTTGGCTTTGTTGGAATTGGTGAAAAAAGGACACATCAAAATGTTTCAGTCCGATAATTTTAAACAAATTGAAATGACAAGTGGTGATAAAGATGCTTTCAAATCAAGCAAAAATTGAAAGCTTAGTTTTTATTAGCGGTAATGACGGGATCACTGTGACAGACCTTGCTCAATTATGTGGCATCATGAAACCTGCTGTTATGGCACAATTAAAACAATTACAAAAAAAGTACAGTAGTGATAAATCTTGTAGTTTTGAGCTGATACAGACTGGCGATCATTTTAAGTTGACAACAAAAAAAGCTTTTGCTTCGTTAGTTAAAAATTATTTTGAATCACCAACGATGACCACTTTATCGGCTCAAGCATTAGAAACTTTGGCAATTATTGCATATCGTCAACCGATAACTCGGATCGAGATCGATGAAATACGTGGAGTCCAATCTAGTGGGATGTTACAGAAATTAACAACATTTGATCTAGTTTCTGAACAAGGCAGGTCAAACGCGCCTGGTAGGCCGATCTTATATCAAACAACAGAAGAATTTTTGAATTATTTTGGGTTAACAAGTCTAGAACAACTTCCCAAAATAAACCAAGATCAACAAAAAGAACCAGGATTTGGTGCTGACAGTTTAATGGGCTTATTCGAAAAAGCTGTTGCAACTGATGATGGGCAAAAAGAGGAAGAAAATAATGAGTGAAAGATTACAAAAAGTGATGGCTAATGCTGGTGTTGCTTCCAGACGAGCTAGTGAGAAAATGATCACTGCCGGAAGAGTCCGTGTTAATGGAAAAAAAGTCACAGAATTAGGCGTAAAAGTTAATGGAGAAGACGCAGTTGAAGTTGATGGTCATTTATTAAAACAAAGTGATTCGAAAGTCTATTTTATACTATATAAGCCTCGTGGAGTGATCTCAGCAGTTAAAGACGACAAGAATAGAAAGGTCGTTACTGACTATTTCGCAGATGTTGCGCAAAGGATCTATCCTGTCGGTCGTTTAGATTATGATACATCTGGTTTAGTTTTAATGACAAATGATGGACAGCTAGCAAATAAGCTAATGCATCCTAAATATCATGTGAATAAGACATACGTGGCAAAGGTTAAAGGTATCCCTGAAAACAAGGAACTTGAACGATTACGTCATGGTGTTCAATTAGATAAAAAACACAAAAGTTCACCTGCCAAAGCTAAAGTACTCTCGATCGACAAGAAAAAAGAAACTGCCATAGTTTCGTTAACTATTCATGAAGGTCGTTATCATCAAGTAAAAAAAATGCTAGAAGGGGTGGGACATCCGGTTCAAAAATTAAAGCGAGAAACTTATGGCTTTCTGAATTTAGATGGTTTAACTTCAGGTGATTTTCGCGAATTAACGAATCAAGAGATTGCTGCTTTGAAAAAAATGGTTGAAAAAAATTAATCATAATAGTTAATTATTGGAGGCTTGAGCATGGCAGAAATTAAAGCCGAAAACTGGCTGCTGTTTTTTTCCGCAGAGCAAGCAAGACGTCCTGCAGTAATTCGACAAATTTTGACAAAAAGGTTGTCAAATTCAGCATTATTTTGGGGTATGCGTTACCAGATCCTAGACTATATCAACGTTTATCCCCAGTTAGATACTCAATATTATGACTTTCAGATAGATTTGTTATGCCAACAAAAGAAATTAAAGCGCAATAAGGCTGGTTTAGTATCTTTAACTCAACTGGGGACGACCAATAAGGAAAAACTTAAAGGACGTCGACAGCTAGCTTGTCCTCAACTCTTTAGTATGTATCGAGTTTCTGATTTAGTGTGGATGATTCGATTGCTGATTCAAGTTGCTTCAGAGGCTCGTTGGGGAAATAACCGCTATTATGTTGCAGTTGATAACTTTGAATGCCAGATGGTTGTTAAAAGATGGTTGAAAAAGTATGGCATGCATGCTTTACAAGATAGTCTTTTACATGATCTAACTGAATTTTTAGACAGTGAAGATCAATTGGATGCTTGGGTTTTTTGTGCTCAGTTTATCGGACACAATACGATTCCCCTTACAATTCAACAACTTTCAACTCTAACTGGGTTAACGCTGACTGAGGTTGAAGTTGTTTCATTAGATCTAACTAGTCGCTTTGCTTTACACATAGTAGAAAGTGGATCGACCTTGACTAGTATTATTCAACATTTTAGAAGCCAGAATTCGCTGTATGAGAAAAGCAATGCTGCCTTAGTATTAGTTAAAAAAGGAAATAAAATCATAGATATTGCGCAGCAAAAAAGATTAAAAGAAAGTACTATCCGCGAACATATTTTAAATGCTGCTATCTTTAACGTCGATTTTCCGTTCTCCTTATTTTTAAATGCAGAAGAGGAGAACCGATTGCTACAGTTACTGCCAGACGATATTGATAAATGGCAGTACAAAATGGTTGAATCAGAGCAAGAAGAATTGTCATTTTTCAAATATAGATTATTTGCTATCAAGAGGAGTCGGGAAACACTTGAATATTGAGGAAAAAATGCATGATTATCTAAAAAAGACATTTGGTTTTACTGATTTCAAAGCTGGCCAAAAAGAAGTTATTCAAAACTTGTTAACTGACCATTCGACTGTTGCGATCTTACCAACTGGTACGGGGAAATCGTTGTGTTATCAATTCTATGGAAAATATACGCAACAAACAGTGCTGATCATTTCCCCACTACTTTCACTGATGCAAGATCAAGTTGAACAGTTGCGGCTTAATGGCGAAAAACGTGTCGTTGCGATCAATTCAAATTTAAAATTCCAAGAAAAAAAGCAGGTTTTGCAAAACCTTGCTCACTTTTCCTTCATTTACTTAGCGCCAGAAATGCTGCGTAACGAAGAAGTTTTACGTGCTTTATCTAGCATACATATTGGTTTATTGGTGATCGATGAAGCTCATTGTATTTCGGCGTGGGGGCCAGATTTTCGTCCTGATTATCTTAAACTAGGCCAAGTTAGAAGTCAGTTAAATGATCCGCTAACACTGGCTGTAACAGCAACAGCTACTGATCGAGTGTTAAAAGATATGTTGTCTTCATTAAATCTATCGGCGAACACTAAAGTGATCAGACATTCGGTCGACAGGCCTAATATTTATTTAGCTAGTCAAAAAACAGTAGATGAAAAAGATAAAGATCATTATTTGATAGATTTCGCACAACGCTTACCTGCTCCGGGGCTCGTTTATTTTTCTAGTAAAAAGCAATGTGATAAGACCGGAGAGCTTTTGCAACAAAAGACAGGTTTACGTGTTGCTTCATATCACGCGGGACTATCTTTTAGTGAACGTTATGCTGTTCAACAACAGTTTTTAAACGGACAACTTGATGTGATCTGTGCGACTTCTGCTTTTGGGATGGGTATCAATAAACCAGATATTCGATATGTGATCCATTATCATATGCCACAAGACTTAGAAAGTTATGTACAAGAGATCGGGCGGGCTGGTCGTGATAGTAAACAGAGTATCGCTATTGTTTTGTTTAGTGAAAATGACCAGTTTTTACAACGACGATTAGCTTTAGGTTCACTGCCGAGTGCCGATGAATTGGAAATATATCAGCGTGATCCAGAAATATTAAAAAATGCAAGTCAAGAAAATGAAAGTGCAGAATTAGTGATGCGTTATCGGCAAATGGGGGTTGACTTTGCAAAAATGAGCCAGATATTTGCTCAACGACGTCTAGAAAAGCTACACGCAATTCAACAAATGGTGGACTATGTTTCTTTTAGTGAATGCAAACGTAACTTTATTTTAAAGTATTTTGACGAAGTGGACTTTGTTAAGCATGGAAAACACTGTTGTCAAATAGGTGAACAAAACATCGATATTGAATCACTTTTTAAACAAACAAAAGCACTTAAGCCTGAGCAAAAAAAAGAACTACCTGCATCATACCAAGAAATTTTACAGAAACTCTTTAAAGTTTCTTGGTGATCAGTATAAAAGATCCAAGAGCTGATTGAAGTGCTTTATATCTTTAGCGCGATAATTTACTATTTTGACGTTGATTTTCTTTTTTAAAAAAAATAACTATGGTAAAATATTTATGAGTTAGCTTAAGGAGGTGTGATTTATGAGTAAGAAAAGTGACCAACATACTAAAAAACCTTGGGAAAGTACTTTTGAGGATGAAAAGGATAGTAACGGCAATTATTCGCGTTCAGCTACACGCCGGAACAATAAAAGCAACACAGTTTTAACCAGTTCTTTGTTGGTTATTTTTTTGATTATCATTATTGGAACTATCGCACTTTATTTTATTTCACAAAAAACATCGTCTAATAAAACCTTAAATAGTGATGATCAGGTAGAAGTAATTTCTTCTTCTAATAAAAAAGAAAAAGCTGCAAAAAAGAAATCTTCTAAAGATGAAGCGGCTAAGAAAAGTTCTAAAACAGCCGCTGCCAAAGCAAGTAGCCAAGAAAACGAAGAACAAAATGATTCTCAAGATGAAGCATCGTCGTCTCAAGAAAATACTTCACAGTCAGAACAGGCGCAGTCGAGTGAACAACAAGAGTCAGCCAGTTCACAAGAAAAAAGTAGTTCTGAACAGTCATCTGACGATCAAACATATGTAACTGTCGATGCTGGACAAGGTTTATATCGTGTTGCAGCGAATAACGGTCTTTCAGTTGACGAGCTTGTTCAACTAAATCCAGGATTAAGTGCAGGTTCCACGATCAGTCCGGGACAAAGGATACGTATTAAGTAATAAGCAATAATACGGAGGGCGCTCAAGTTTTGATTGCCCTCTATTTATTTGCTTTTGCTAAAGAGGAAAATAATTAAAGTGAATTTTTAATTGTGGAACATACTTGACCAACTATTAATTTTTAGCTAAAAACCTTGGAGGAAAATATGTCAACAAAAATGCAAATTGCAATCGATGGTCCTGCTTCGGCAGGTAAAAGTACTGTTGCTAAATTAGTTGCAAAAAAATTAAATTATATTTATTGTGATACTGGTGCAATGTATCGAGCTGTTACTTATGCTGCATTAAAACAGGGAATCGCGTTAGATAATGACAAGGTGTTGGCAGAGATGCTGACTTCTTTTGAATTAGAATTCGTGCCTGCTGATCCAGAACAATTAGTTATTGTTAATGGTGAAGATGTTACCAAAAAGATCCGCTTACCTGAAGTTACAAATCAGGTGTCATTAGTTTCGGCACAACCAAGTGTACGTAAAGAAATGACTCAGCGTCAGCAAGACATTGCCGCCGCTGGTGCAATTGTGATGGATGGTCGTGACATCGGTACCACAGTTTTGCCACAAGCTGAGGTAAAAATTTTCTTAGTAGCGAGTGTTCATGAACGTGCTGTGCGTCGTTATAAAGAAAATGTATCAAAAGGAATAAAAACTTCAATGGCAACGTTAGAAGATGAAATAAAAACTAGGGATTATAAGGATTCACACCGTGAAATTTCACCTTTGATACAGGCTGATGATGCGATTTTACTGGATACAACATCACTAAATATTGCAGAAGTAGTCGAAAAAATACTTGAATTTATTGAAGAATACGAAAAAAATTAAAATTAACTGGAATTTTTAGGTAAAATCAGTTAAGATATACCTTAGAGTTAGTCGTTAAGGAGGACTTAGTCCATGAGTGAATCAGAAAACAAGGATTTATTAGAAGCGTTAAACAGTGTTAAACCTGTAAAAATCGGTGATGTCGTTAAAGGTGAAGTCTTGGCATTAGACGATTCAAAACAAGTTATTGTCGGTATTGAAGGCACAGGTGTCGAAGGTGTCGTTCCTGCTCGCGAATTGAGCATGAAAGCTGAAGAAATCGATGATCAAGTTAAAGTTGGTGACAATCTTGACTTGGTAGTTATTTCAAAAATCGGTTCTGACAAAGAAGGCGGCAGTTTCTTATTGTCTCAACGCAGACTTGAAGCACGCAAAGTTTGGGATGAAATTGAACAAAAATTTGAAGCTGGTGAGAATATCACAGCTCCTGTCACTCAAGTTGTTAAAGGTGGCTTGGTAGTTGACGCAGGTGTCCGTGGTTTTATTCCCGCATCCATGGTTTCTGATCACTTTGTGGAAGATTTAAGTCAATTCAAGGGACAAGAACTTGAGCTTAAAATTATTGAGATCGAACCTAGTGAGAACCGTTTGATTCTTTCCCATAAAGAAATTGCACGTGCCCAACGTGAAGAAAAACGTCAAGAAATTATGAGTAAGCTAGCAGCAGGTGATGTTGTTGAAGGTAAAGTTGCTCGTTTAACAAACTTTGGTGCTTTTGTTGACTTGGGTGGCGTTGATGGCTTGGTACACGTTTCAGAAATTTCTTATGAACGTGTTGGTAAACCATCTGATGTTCTTAAAGTTGGAGAAGATGTTAAAGTTAAGGTCCTTTCTGTTGATCCTGATAGAGATCGTATCTCATTGTCGATCAAACAAACATTGCCACAACCTTGGGATGATATTAACGAAAAAGTTGCTGAAGGCGATGTTGTTGAAGGAACCGTTAAGCGTTTGACGAGTTTTGGTGCCTTTGTTGAAGTTTTCCCTGGTGTTGAAGGTTTGGTTCATATTTCACAAATCTCACATAAGCATATTGCGACACCAAACGAAGTTTTGACTTCTGGTGAAACTGTTAAAGCTAAGGTTTTAAGTGTTGATGGTGAACGTCATCGTTTAGCATTGTCGATCAAGGCTTTGCAAGACAAACCAGCTGCAGAACCTAAGCCTGAGAAAAAACAATCGCATAAAGATGATTCCAACGATTTCCCTGATGAAGAAACTGGTTTCACATTAGGTGATATTGTTGGTGACGATTTAAACAAATAAATTAAACCTAAATTGATATTTAATGCCAGTCCATGTATTCTGTTCTTGGACTGGTTTTTTAATTGTTGGTTTTGTTAAGATAGAAGAAATATTATGAATTTGAAAGAGGGGATATAACATGGCTAATCCAGTAGTTGCTTTTGTTGGCCGACCGAATGTTGGCAAGTCCACTATTTTTAACAGAGTAGCTGGTGAGCGGATCTCTATCGTTGAAGACACGCCTGGAGTTACTCGAGATCGGATTTATGCTCATAGTGAATGGCTTGGTCAAAATTTCGATATCATAGATACTGGTGGAATTGAGATCAGCAGCGAACCATTGATCACACAAATTACTGAACAAGCTAAAATTGCGATCGATGAAGCTGATGTGATCGTTGCAATCGTAAGTGTGCAAGAAGGGATCACAGATGCTGATGAACAAGTTGCACAAATTTTGTATCGTTCAGATAAACCAGTTATTTTAGTTGTTAATAAAGTTGATAATCCAGAAGCACGAGCAGAGATCTACGACTTCTATTCTTTAGGTCTAGGCGATCCAGTGCCTGTTTCTGGTACTCATGGTATCGGGACTGGTGACTTGTTAGACAAAATTTGTCAGGCATTTCCCGATGATACTAAAAATGATGAGGATGATTCGATCAAGTTTAGTTTTATTGGGCGACCAAATGTAGGTAAGTCAAGTTTAGTAAATGCGATCTTAGGTGAAAATCGAGTGATCGTTTCAGGGATAGAAGGAACGACACGTGATGCAGTCGATACTAAATTTTCTACAAAGAACGAGACTGAATTCACTATGATAGATACAGCTGGTATCCGTAAACGTGGTAAAATTTATGAAAATACTGAAAAATATTCAGTTTTACGCGCAATGCGAGCAATTGATCGAAGTGATGTGGTTTGTGTTGTCTTGAATGCTGAAGAAGGTATTAGAGAACAGGATAAGCATGTAGCTGGTTATGCGCACGAAGCTGGACGCGGCGTTATCATCGTGGTCAATAAATGGGATGCACTAAAAAAAGGGAATCATTCAATGCAACAATTTGAAGCTTTTGTTCGTGACGAGTTTCAATATTTGAGTTATGCACCGATTGTTTTTGTTTCTGCTAAAACACATCAACGACTAAGTACAATTCCTCAATTAGTACAAAGAGTTTATAATAATCATAAGCAAAGAGTTTCCTCATCTGTGCTAAATGATGTGTTGATGGATGCTATCGCACATAATCCAACACCAACTGAAAATGGCAAACGATTACGCATTTATTACGGAACACAGGTTGCTGTTCAGCCGCCAACTTTTGTCCTTTTTGTTAATGATCCAGATTTGATGCATTTTTCTTATGAAAGATTCTTGGAAAATCAAATTCGTGATGCATTTGACTTTACAGGGACACCATTAAGAATCATTGAAAGACGTAGAAAATAGGCAAAGTAAAGCTTTTCATTAGATTATTTTAATATACATGCTTTTTTAACAAAAAAATTGCAAAATAAAGCCAAAAACCTTGTTATATTAGGCTTCATGTGCTATCTTATTACTTGAGCAATGATTTGTTAGTCATTGTTTCATGTTTTTGGTGGACAACCAATTACTTAGAATAGATATAAAGATTATTTTATATCTGAGATCTAGTTCAGGAGGTGAAACACATGGCAAACAAAGCACAATTGATCGAAACTGTTGCAGAAAAAACAGGTTTGACAAAGAAGGACGCAACTGTTGCAGTTGATGCTGTTTTCGGTTCAATCCAAGATTTCTTAAAGGATGGCGAAAAGGTTCAACTTATCGGTTTTGGTAACTTTGAAGTACGCGAACGCGCTGCTCGTAAAGGCCGTAACCCACAAACAGGTGCAGAAATTCAAATTCCTGCAAGCAAAGTCCCTGCATTTAAGCCAGGCAAAGCTCTGAAGGATGTTGTTAAATAAAACAACTGCATTGAAACGGATCAGGTAAGAAACTTCTTATCCTGGTCCTTTTTAATTAGGGAAATATTTAAAATGAACTGTAGCCTCCATAGTTGATAAAATTCTGCTAGAATGATATACATTAGATCAATTAGGAAGTAAAGGAGCACTGTTATGAGTTATTCAGAAGATACGTTGTCTAATCTAGAATTAGGGCAGATCGACGAGGCAAAAAAACAATTTGCTTGGGCATTGCGTAAAGATGACGACGACGTTTTATTTAGTTTAGCAGAAGAACTATATTCATTAGGTTTTTCTTCGATGTCCAAAAGGACATATAAGCTACTCTTGGACCGTTATCCCAAAGAAGATGAATTACGTACTGCTTTAGCAGATATCGCAATCAGTGAAGGTGAAGATGATCAAGCACTGGAGTATTTAACTGAGATCGCTCCTTCTTCTCCAGCATACATTGAAGCCTTGCTAGTAGAAGCTGATTTGTATCAGACTCAGGGCTTATTTGAAGTCAGCGAGCAAAAATTACTAACTGCTTCACAGTTAGCTCCGGATGAAGAAGTAATTCAGTTTGCATTAGCCGAGTTATACTTTAGCATTAAAGAATACCGTAAAGCATTGAATTATTATCTAGATTTGATCAAACAGGGGATCCAGTCTTATTCTCGCGTTAATATCGTGGGTAGGTTAGGTGTTTGTTATGCAGAAATTGGTAAATTTGAACAAGCTTTAGGTTATTTGGAACAGATCCACGAAGAAGATCTAGAACCAGATACTCGTTTCCAGTTAGCCGTAACACAATATGAGTTACATCATGAAGATGATGCTTTAAGTAATTTCAATAAGTTAAAAGAAACTGACCCTGATTATGCAACAATTTATCCCTATATTGCTAAGATCTATGAAAATAAAGGCCAGTTTGCAGATGCATTACTGACACTACAAGACGGTTTAACTATCGATCAATATAATATTTCCCTTTATCAAAATGCCAGCCGAATGGCACATAAATTAGGGCAAGATGAAACTGCTGAAAAATATTTACGCACGGCTTTAAAACAGGATCCTGATAACCTAACTTTAGTGATCGATTTAAGTAATTTGCTTGTTTTTTTAAAACGTCACTCAGACAATTTAGACTTGATCCAATTTTATCAAAAGCAAGATCAATCTGATGCACGATTGTTGTGGAATCAAGGTCGTTCTTTTGCCGCCATGGATAATTATTCTGATGCGCTTGATGACTATGAGGCAGCATTTCAGGAATTAAGCAATTCACCAGACTTTTTATCTGACGCTGCTGTTTTTTTCCGCAATGCTGGTAAAAGAAAAGAAGCAAGGAATTGTGCACAGAAATTTTTAGCAATTTATCCTAATGATCCCGATATGAATTTGTTTTGGGATGAAATTCAAGATTAAATAAAAACCAAAGGGGCTGGGACAAAACTAGCTGTCCAATCCTAAAAGGGCCGTCGATTTATTCCGTTAAAATGGGATAAATCGACGGCCCTTAAATGTGTTCCAAAAGATTGAAGCATCTTTTGTCTCACTCTCCTTGGTTTTTTATGTTATAAATTTTTTACAGAGAGGCTGCGGTAATAATTTAGTGAGGCCTGATCAAGTCGTAGAATTGCACATAGTTGGCCGTCAGTTTTTTCTTGATGTTCATTCAGATAAGCTTCGATTGCTGCTTGACGCAAGCGACGAGGAGAAAGAGGTAATTGACAATATGTTTGGTCTTTTTTTAATATTTTATGCAGACCAGCGATAGATAAGCGTGGTTCAGAAAGGTCAAGACGAGCTTTTAAAAATAAATCTGAGCATTGCTGCATTTGTTGCTTCGGTCGTTCTTCTTGAAGAAATGTATTTATGAACCGTTGTTCACTTTTTGACCAATCCAAGCGTCCCAAAATTTGATAAAATCCTGGCGTTACGATTTCTGTGATCGTATAAAAATGTGCTAACAAAAGTAAAACCATTTTAGTATAATTTGATAAATTTGAACTAGTTAAATAGGAAGACAAGTCTTCTTGCCAACCATAAATGTCAGCTAATTCTTTTTGTGGTCTTTCAAGCCCTTGTAATGAAATAGTGGGTAAAGCGGATGATAATTTAAATTTGAATAAAAATTTAAAATAAGTATTCAAGTGCGTTAAGACCTTATTGTAAGTAGTATTTTTTATATTCCTTTTTGTCTGGAGCATAATTAAATATTCAACAATATCTGATTCTTCTAAATTTGATAAATCAGCACTTTGGCGATAATTATCATTGAAATTACGTAAATAAATAAACAGATCATTAACATCATGACAAGTATCACTTTCAGTGACTTTGATAACTAATTTATCATTTTGCAAGAAACGTCTAAAGCGTTTTTCATAAGGAAAACTCATTCTTTCACATTCCTTTCATCAGGTTAAAGTAACGAGTTACTTTAACTATACCAAAATTCACACAATTCAACAACAAGAAGTACTGGATCTGTTACTATTATTTTAGTAGCAGATTTGCTAGAATAGTAGCAAGACTTTTGTAAAGGGATGGTGTCAGTGATTAAAATTTTAGTTGCTGGATACAAAGGCAAAATGGGCCAACAAACTGTATCCATGGTATTAAAACATGAAAACTTTGAATTAGTAGGTGTTTATGATCCACATTCACTTGAGGATTCTTTGGTTAAAGAAGAACTTAAGATTCCCGTATATCATGATCTTACAACTATTCCTGCCAAGTATGCAGATGTTTGGGTAGATTTTACATCACCTCGATCAGTTTATGAGAATGTCAAAGCTGCATTAGAAAAAGAGATCCATCCTTTGATTGGAACGACAGGGCTATCTGACGCGCAAATAACAGACTTACAAAGCATTGCACAGAAAAAGGACATTTCGGGTCTGATAGTGCCGAATTTCGGCATTTCAGCCGTGTTATTGATGCAATTTGCTCAACAAGCTGCTAAATATTTCCCAGATGCCGAAATAATCGAAATGCATCATGACCAAAAACAAGATGCGCCTTCAGGAACTGCGATAAATACTGCTAAAAAAATTTCCGAAGTACGTCGGTCTCATAAACAAGGAAATCCCAATGAAAAAGAAACCATCTCTGGCTCTCGTGGGGGCGAATATGATGGTATCAGGCTACATGCTGTTCGCTTACCGGGATACGTTGCTCATGAACAAGTTTTATTTGGTGCACCGGGTGAAGCCTTGACAATTAGACAAGATTCATTTGATCGTGCTTCATTTATGACTGGTGTGGCACTTGCGATCGAAAAAATAAACCAAGTCTCGGGCTTGAAAGTAGGTCTAGAAAATATCCTATGAGAGTAACAGATTTACCACAAAAATTTCTTGACGCTCTTCCAGTCCTAAAACAATTGCAAGCTCATGGCTTTGAAGCGTACTTTGTCGGTGGAAGCGTCCGTGATACTTTATTAGGCTCACAAATAAACGATGTAGATATTGCAACGAGTGCGTATCCAGCTGAAGTCAAAAGCATTTTTAAGCGGACAGTTGATACAGGTATCAAACATGGGACAATTATGGTTTTGGACCATGGGAATGGTTATGAGGTGACTACTTTTAGAACTGAAAGTGGTTATCAAGACTTTAGAAGGCCTGACCATGTGACCTTTGTTCGTTCACTAAAAGACGATCTTAAACGTCGTGATTTAACGATCAACGCATTAGCAATGGATCCAACAGGAAAAATAATTGATCTGTTTGGCGGATTGGCTGATTTAAAGGACAAAAAAATAAAAGCTGTAGGACAACCAGCTGAGCGTTTTCACGAAGATGCCTTACGAATGATGCGTGCAGTTCGTTTTGTAAGCCAGTTAGGTTTCACTTTGGAAAAACAAACGCGTCAAGCAATTAGCGATAATGCACAGCTATTGACAAAAATAGCAGTTGAAAGGATACATGTAGAGTGGGTCAAGCTAATGCTCGGAAAAGCATCTGACCATGCCCTGACAGAATTTATCAAAACAAAAATGTATCTTTATTGTCCTTGCTTTAAAAATCATGAAAGCAGCTTAGAAAAAATTGCTGATCTTTCTGGGCTACGTCTTGATAATGAAGTAACTGTCTGGGTTTTGCTGGGACATTATTTTGGTCTTAAACCGAAAGAAACCGGCAAGATGCTACGTAAATGGAAAAGTTCAAATGATTTGATCAAAGATGTCACCACAGCACAAAAGGCATTAGAAAATTTTCCACAACTAGACCCGAAACTTCTTTATGAAACTGGTTTACCATTATTGCTAGTGGCCAATCAAGTAGCTAAGTATGAAAATTCTGCGCTCCCAGACGAAAAACTGCATTCAATGTATGCTTCTTTGCCAATTAAGAATAAAAAGGAACTTACTTTGACTGGTAATGACTTGATAAAAGAATTAAAAATTAAACCTGGTCCAGAGATTGGTAAAATCATTAATTTGGTTGAGAAAATGGTTTTAAATGGTGAATTGAATAATGATAAAAACAGTTTATTGCAATATGCAAAATCCTTGATATAGATTGCATTTATCTGGACTTTTGGACAACATTTGCATGAAAGAGTGAAAAAATTGCAAACATTACGTGTAGAACATTTAACAAAAACATATGGTGAAAAAACCTTATTTGAGGACTTAAATTTTATAATCAACGAACATGACCGAATCGGTTTGATCGGTACAAATGGTTCAGGTAAAACAACTTTGCTAAATGCAATTAGTGGAATCGATCCTGCTGATTCAGGTGAACTGATCCATGCCAATGACTATGAGATCGGATATTTACAACAAGAACCAAAATTAGCGACCGATAAAACAGTGATGGAAGCCGTTTTTGAGGGCGGTGCTCCAGTGTTTAAAGTGATCCGTGCATATGAAGAGGCTTTACATGATCTAGAACAAAATCCTGATCAAAAACAATTTGTAGAACGTTATTCAAGCGCGGAAGAACGCATGAATGAAGCAGACGCTTGGACAGCGGAAAATGATGTAAAGACTATCTTGACACAATTACATTTAAATGAATTAGACCAAAAATTCTCTTCCTTATCTGGTGGACAAAAAAAACGTGTGGGTTTAGCTCAAATCTTGATTCAAAACCCCGATTTATTGATTTTAGATGAACCGACTAACCATTTAGATTTTGATTCGATTGATTGGTTGGAAGAATATCTAAAAAATTATCAAGGTGCTCTTTTAGTTGTGACCCATGATCGCTATTTTTTGGACCATGTAACTAATCAAATCTATGAGCTATCTTTTGGAAAAATGTTTTCTTATCAAGGAAATTATGAGGCTTTTGTTCGTCAAAAAGCCGAAAGACAAAAGAAAGCTTTACAACAGGAACATAAAAATCAACAGCTCTACAAAAAAGAATTAGCCTGGATGAAAACTGGTGCTAAAGCGCGTTCTACTAAACAACAGGCACGTATCAATCGCTTTGAAAAATTATCGGACAAAGTCAATGATAAGGTTCAAGTCGATAAAAATATTGACATTGACCTGGGTCAACAACGCTTGGGTAAAAAAGTACTTGAACTAAAAAATGCATCTTTAAAACTCGGAAACCACCAGATCATCCACGATTTTAGTACTATGATCAACGCTGGTGATCGAATCGGGATCACTGGTAAAAATGGTGCGGGTAAAACCAGTTTTTTAAATGTATTAGCTGGGCAGATTCCACTTGATTCAGGCCAATTAATAGTTGGTGAAACTGTAAAAGCAGCTTACTATCGTCAACAAACTGAGCAGATACCTGAAGATAAACGTGTCATTAATTATCTAAATGAAGTAGCTCAAAATGTTACTAATACTGAGGGTGAACAAATTAGCACTACACAGTTATTGGAACAGTTTTTATTTCCGCGTTTCATGCATGGCACATTGATCCGTAAACTTTCTGGTGGTGAAAAACGACGCCTTTATTTGTTGAAATTATTGATGATGCAACCGAACGTTTTGTTTTTAGATGAACCAACTAACGATTTAGATGTTGGCACATTGACAATTTTAGAAAACTACTTGGAAACTTTTGCCGGGACTGTTGTTACGGTTTCACATGATCGCTACTTCTTAGATAAAGTTGCTGATCAATTATTAATTTTCAATGGTGATGCACAAGTTGAACGATATACGGGGCAATTTACAGATTATTTGAAACAAGCAAAGGAAAGTACTAAGGACGCAGATAAGAAGAAAAATACTACTGCTCAAAGTGCTCAACAAAATTCAGCGCAAAGTGAACAAGCTAAAGTTAAAACTAAGTTGACTTATGCTGAACAGATCGAGT
>DXAP01000041.1 GCA_019116985.1 Candidatus Ligilactobacillus excrementavium
GTGTCCTTTCTTTAATTAGATTGGCGTTGTGGGCCATCTCTTTTATTTTGCCGTAAAAATGGAGAAAATAAAAGAAGGACCGTAATGCAAAAAAATTTTACATTATCAGTCCTAAATATTATACAACCAAAATTATTCTATCCAGTTCACATAATTTTTTACTTCGTTATTCCAGAGAAAAATAATTTTTTCTGTTTCAGCAGCAGAAGTATTTTCTCCTTGAACTACCTGTGATTAAAATTACAGGTAGTTCAAGATAGGAAAGATGAAATCAGTCAACTGCCCCAGTCTAAAGACATGGGGCTTGTAGCTCACGACCTTACGGTCGGTGGTAATAGCGCAACTTCGTTGCTCCCACACTATACGTGGCTACATTTGGGTGGTTGACAACACCCTAGATTACCAACATGTCAGTCGGTAACGTTAGTTAATTCAAATTTAGGGTTTTCAATTCCAGAAATATATTGCTTACCTAATTCGTACAAGTTCATAGCTCCAACACGGTCATCATTAGTTTTAAACCCACAGAAAACACAGTCATATCTATGTATTCTATGATTACGATTTTCTTTTCTAATTTGACCGCATTTAGGGCATCTTTGGCTAGTGTATTTAGCTGATACAATCAAGACTTGGCTTTGGCTTTTACGTGCTTTATAAGCTAATTTAGTTTGTAAATCATAAAAAGCCCATGAATGTAATTCTCTAGTTTGATTCTTGTTAGAATTAGTTTTTTCAAAAGTAACTCCAGATAAATCTTCCAAAACGAACAAGCTATTTTGACCGTAAGTGTCAACAAGTGTCTTAGATAGGCAATGGTTAACATCACTTATCCAACGGTTCTCTTTTTGACTTAGTCTTTTTAGTTTTCGCTTGGCAGATTTAGTTCCTTTACTTTGGAGTTGACTACGTAAATAGGCATACTTTCTACGTTTATAAGCAATAGCTTTACCATTTTTAAAACTGGTTTTACCTTTTTCGTCATAGCTAGTAACAATTTGTCTTAATCCACGATCAAGACCGATAATGTGTTGATTATGTTCTTTTTCCCAGTCATCAGTTTCAATGGTAACTGGAATGTGTAAAAACCAATGTTTTTTAAGCTGAACTAACTTAGCTGTACCTAGTTTGTAATTAGGATCAAAAAAGTTTAAATAATTGCCATTAAAAGCAACTTTTATTCTTTGTCCTAAGACATTCATAGATATTTTTGAGCCTTGTTCAACAAAAGAATAGTTGATATTACGCACATAATCAGCTTGTGGACGTGAGAATTTAACTGCTTTATGTAGCCAAGATAAATCACGCTTTTCATGGTACCATTCACCAGTATTTTGGTCTTGATAACGATAAGGACGTTGTTTTAATTGAGTTTCAACAGTCTTGTAACGAGCTTCAACGGTACGGTAGGTAGACTGAACCATGGCTGAATTAATTTCTTTAGATTCAGCACGTAAATAGTGATACATCTCTTTGTTGAATTTTTTACGATTTACCTTACAATCATTATCAAAATACCACTGACTAACAAGGTTACATAAACGTTGATATTCCTTAGTTACGGCTTTAAATTGAGCAACTTGTTCTTGATTAGGATATAAACGTACTTTAGCTGTAATTACTGTTTTCATTTGATTTCACCACCTTTTATCCATATCTTTATTATAACATATCGGATAAAAGAAAGACACAAAATAGCTCCAAAAGGAGCTATTACTAGGACTTATATCCCCTCACTAAAGTAAGGGGGTTTACGCCCATTTGTCAGTGAAAAAGCTCAAGCTAGTAGTCAAGCTGCAGCTCAAAAAGCTAGTGAAAGCCAAGCGCAAGCCAAAAGTGAGGCTAGTTTGAAAGAACAATCAGATAACGATGCCAAAGTCGGTCAACTGAAGAAAGATATTGCTGAATTATCAGATGGCTTTACTCCTGAATATCATATTCCATCCTTACCATCAGAAGAAGTACAGAGATTAAAAGCCAATTTTACTAGAGAACGTTATAATCAATTATTATCAGAACTAGAGCAAATGAAAAAAGAGAAAAAAATAAGCTTTACAGATTATAGCGATATAAGGTTTAGACTAAATCAAATTAATGGCGAATTAAAGGATCAAGGAAAATAAAAAAGGCTATAAACGTTGATTACATAGCGTTTATAGCCTTTTAATCTAATGTTTTTTCTTTTCATAGTAGTATAATAAAGGAATTTCTACCAATTCTATTATTACTGCAAGAGCAAAAATCCAAGTGTGTCCTGATTGGAGATAGTAATTAACAGAAAGTGCAACAACTACCAAAAAACCAAAAAAAGTTTTAATCCAAAAGTATTTCATAGAGTTATCTTCTCTTTAGTTTATAACGTAATAGGACACAGTATTCAAAGACATGGAAGCACCTGATTTATAAACGATTTTTACTCTTTTACCTTGATAATATGCTTGAGTTATAGCATTTTTAAAGTTAGGATTTTGGAATCCACCTAAACCAATAACGGTACCTAAAATAGGATTTTTCGCACCGATAATACCTCCAAGTATAGAACTAGCAAGATTAACATTATTGATATTATTAAAAATCTGACGGACATCACTTTTTGACAGGATTTGAGAGGATGTATATGCAACTGAACGTTCAGTTCTTGGTAAGATATCTACGCCAACTAAAGTTTCAGTAGATGAGATATCCATACTAGAAGCAATAGTTATTGCTTGATTGTAAGTATATCCATTATCTAAAAGCGTATTAACTACTACTTCTTTATTAGTTGAATAGGTATCAGCTTTTACCGAAGTAGTGGCAAAAGATACACAAATAAACGCTAAAAATGCAACAACAAAACTAACGAATTTTGTACTTACTTTCATTTTCTTACTCCTTTCTAAAGCGACTATTAAATGTTATATTGTAACCGCTTGTATTATAACAAAAGAAACCATTCTTATAAAATAAAAGCTATTAAATCAAGGTTTCTAAGGCGTGTTTACAACGGTTTTAATGGTTTATTATCCAGATTCAACTTGAACGCTTGCTTAGAATGCGTCTGACAAACAAAAAAGAGCGGTTTTTATCCCGCTCCCAATTAACGACGTCGTACTACTTCTGAGTTGGTTAGACTCTTTGTACAATGTGTAATTATTTTCCTAAGACTAATTATAACACAATAACTGGTATGTTAGAATTATTTATGTGCAATGCTAAGGCTGGTAACCTTAAGACGCACAGAGAGGAGGTATCCTCTTTTGAAAATCTTTGTAGTTATTTTCCTCGTGCCTAATAAGCACGTTAAAAAGTTAATTAAAAAGGCTATTAAATGTCTGCTTAATTGGTTAGAAGATTAATTTCTGAAAGCTAGTTACCGGCAGGAGATGGTTGTTTCAGCGGTTCTCTTTTGAGAGTCGCTGTTTTTTTTATGCTTTAAATTGCATGGTTGTAGATTAACTAGAGTTCTAGCAAAAGCGTAGCGACCCAATATCTTGCTGAACCACAATTTGCTAGAACTGCAATTTTAATCTAGTTAAAAAATAGAGAAATTATTTTAGTAATTAAGTTGATGAGCTTTATAAGTTTTTTTTATTTTTTTTATTTGCGCACGCCTTAAAAAGATACATTTATATGTATACATTCTATTACATTAGGGAAAAAGAGATGCCTGTTACATCAACGATTAAGCAGACATTACAGACATCAATTGACTGGCTAGAATTTACGATTTTTCAGTTGAGCTATGAAGATGTTATTGAACGTATTTTACAGTTAAAAATAGAAGATTTCGCAGATCTAAGTAAAGGGAAATTTGGCTATAATGCGCAGACCAAGTGGGGCAATGGAAACCTGTTTGTTCTGTTTAACCAAGTTGATGATGAACCATGTATTAATCATATGGGTGTACATGTGATATTATCTGGGACTGGATGTAGAGCGTATGAAAGTCAGAAATCATTGTATACATTGATTAATGTCTTGGTAGCTCTAGAGAATCAAGATAAGAAAGAACAAGTTCAAAACCATCAAAAAAAGACACCTTTTTGAAGTGCAACAAAAAAGTTAGACAAAAATAAAATATTTTTAAGCAGCTAAGACATGGGTTCGGTAATCAATCGGACTCATGTCTTTTGTTTTATTGGAAATTCGGTCATTATTGTACCAATTGACATACTTGTTAAAGAACTGTGTGAACTGAGAAATATTCTTACACTTCTTTATTTCAAGCTGTGATTCAACTTTAAAAAGATGGAAAAAGCTTTCCATTGGGGCATTATCTAGGCAGTTTCCCTTGCGGGACATACTTTGAATTAAACCTAACGAATCAATCTTTTCACGGTAATATTCTAATTGGTAGTGCCATCCTTGGTCAGAATGGATAATTGGACTAAAGTTATTAGGGAGGTTATCCTCAAGCTGGTTTAATGTATCCATAATCAACAATTTATTTGGACTTTGGCTAACAGAAGCGGCTAAAACTTCCTTGGTAGCTTGATCTAAAATGACTGACATGTAAGCCCAGGTCGAATCACCTAGACGTACCTGTGAAACATCCGTATGAAGAACGGTAAAAGGAGATGTAGCATCAAATGTTTGGTTTAACAAGTTATCAGCTACCTTACCAACTGTACCTTTATAAGAAGAATAGTGATTATTTTTACGACGATTATACATAGCTGGTTGTACACCTAATTCGTTCATTAGGCGACGTAAAGTGGCTTCAGCCATGTGATATCCAGCTTTTTCAAGAAGTGGCATTATACGGCGATAGCCGTATGTGTAAGAACCTCTCCACTTACCTTTTTCCGCTATTTCCTTGATTACCACCTTAACATCAGCATACTTATCATTTTTATTGATGATACGTTTGCGTTCGTCGTAATAAGTTGGTCGCTTCAAGTCAATCGTTTTTAGAAGCTCACCAATCCCATATCTTTCCTTTTTGGGCAAGTTCTGTTGATCC
>DXAP01000042.1 GCA_019116985.1 Candidatus Ligilactobacillus excrementavium
GGACTGTTAAATCTGTCTGCACTGTATCAGTCAATTCAAGCAAAAGCTTAAGTTGTTGAACCGCCGTATACGGTTCCGTACGTACGGTGGTGTGGGAGGTCGATAGTGTGAACTATCTCCTACCCGATTATCTATACTAGAATCACCTAAATATTTAAAAATTAATCAGAAAAATGTTACAAAATGTAATCTAAATTTTGAGATCAATAAGCTTGAGATCGTTGTTTGAAAAGTTAAGTATTCATTGAGAATTAGTAGTATACAAATACTTTTTATAAGGGTCACTATCATTTAAAAATACTGATATGGTAGTATTTCCGGCTGTTTTGTAATTAAGCTGTAATGGTTATTAGAACAGCACGGTGATAAGATAAAGCTTGTAGAGTTTAAACGATATCATAGATTACATAGGAGAATATATTTATGGCTAAGAATTTTCTGAGTAAAAGTGCACTAACACTTGCTACTATCACATTGATGAGCGTTGCTGCGCCCAGTGTTTCGGCTGATACAACTTCAGATTTAAAAAATGTTAATACTGAAATAGCAACAGCTAAACAAAAATTAACAACAGCTCAAGATAAAATTGGTAGTAATACACAATTACAATTAAAACAAGCACAAAAAATCAGTGATTTAAAACAAGATATTTCTGAAAGAAGTGACCAATTGCAAAAGCAAGCACGTTCGGCACAGGTCAACAACTCTGGTTCTGTCGTGAAGTTCATTTCAGATTCGGAAAGTTTTTCTGATGCAATTAGTCGCTCGATAACTGTTGCAACCGTTGTACATGCTAATAACCGTGCAATGCAGCAACAAAGGGATGATAAAGCTGAAGTTGAATCCCAACAAACAGCTTTAAATAAATCCGTTAAGAAACAAAAAGACTTGCAGATCCAATTGATGCAAAGTAGTGCTAATTTGGATTCTAAACGTGCGGAATTAACTGCTAAGAAAAATAAGGAAGATCAAGCTGCTCAAAAAGCTGCAGCTGAAGCCAAGAAGGCTGCCAAAGAGGCAAGTGAAGCTAAAACTGTTGCTGCTGCGACGAAAGCCGCTGACACAGCCAAGGATTCTACTGCCGATAATGAACAAAATGATTCTGTAAAAGATGACCAAGCAGTAAGTACACAAACGGTCCAACTAGCTAATAATAAGACACAAACTAAGACGAATGCGTCAAATAACGGTAGCAATAATAACAATAAGCAAGCTATTCGCGTTGGCCATAGTAGTTCTCAAAACAATAATCGCGCACCGAAAAAAGAAAGCTACACACCTGCTCCAGCTGCGTCATATGGTTCAGTTACGAGTTTAGCACAATCGTTTGTGGGCAAGTCACCTTATAAGATGGGTGGGACAACTCCGGCAGGTTTTGATTGTTCTGGCTTTGTTCAGTACGTATTTGGCAAGCAGGGTAAGTCTTTACCACGGGTAACTTCTGCACAAGAAAATGCTGGGACCAAGATTTCCGTTGGTCAAGCTCAGGCAGGCGACCTTTACTTCTGGGGTAGTCGTGGCAGTTCCTATCATGTTGCGATCGCTTTAGGCGGCGGTAGTTATGTTCACGCCCCAGCACCTGGACAAAAGGTCTCAACTGGTTCAACTCATTATTACAAACCATCCTTTGCCGTTCGCGTTAACTAAAAAAACAATAAACTATTGAAGCATGGAGGAGACTCTGTGCTTTTTTCTATGTGGCAAAAAATACAAAGACTGTTTTTTAAAGTCAAAATTTGCTATGATAATGGCTGAGAGAGTAGAGAGGATGGACCTTGATGTCAAAATTAGTATTGTTACGGCACGGACAAAGTCTTGCAAACAAGGTTAATGAATACACTGGCTGGTCAGATTCGCCGCTCACGGACTATGGTGTCAAACAAGCTCATGTTGCTGGAGAATTATTACGTAGCCAGCAGCTTGAATTTGCGGATCTGCACACTTCAGTCTTAGTTCGTGCGATCAAGACAGCTAACATTGTTTTGGATGAACTGCACCAATCGTATATCCCAATCCACAAAACCTGGCGTTTGAATGAGCGACATTACGGTTCTTTACGGGGCTGGAATAAAGATGATACGCGAAAGATCTTCGGTGCGCAGCAAGTTGCTTTGTGGCGTCGTTCATATTATGCAGTTCCTCCTAAATTGGATTTTCCTGTTTTGGACCGTCGTTATGCTGATTTGCCTGAGTCTTCTTTGCCATTAGCAGAAAGTTTGGAAATGGCTAGTGCACGGATCGTGCCGTACTGGACGGACACGATCGCACCACAGTTGATTGATGGCAAAAATCAGTTAGTGGTGGCACATGGCAGTACGTTACGTGCAATGATCAAGTTTATTGAAAAAATTAGTGATGAAGATATCGATGGAGTAGAGGTCGCGAATGGAGAGCCGATCATTTATACCTTTGATGAAAAAATGAATCTAACCGATAAAACGATAGTTACCGACTAAAGGTGATGTTTTCAGTTTGAAAAAACTGGAAGCATTATTTTTTTGAGAAGTGAAAAATTGCGGAAATAACTGAATAAGTTGACTAAAGTAAGTGTCGCGTAAAGGGGGATGTGACTCAAAGTTGATGGTAGTAAGGACCACAAATGAAAATGAGAAACCAAGTTATCGAAAGTAAGTCATACAAACGGAAATGCGAGACCAAGTCAGCCAAAGTAAGTCTTACAAACGAAAATGCGAGACCAAGTCAGCCAAAGTAAGTCATACAAATGGAAATGCGCGACCAAGTCAGTCAAAGTAAGTCTTACAAACGGAAATGCGAGACCAAGTCAGCCAAAGTAAGTCTTACAAATGGAAATGCGAGACTAAGTCAGCCAAAGTAAGTCATACAAACCGAAATGCGCGACCAAGTTATCGAAAGTAAGTCTTACAAACGAAAATGCGAAACTAAGTCAGCAGCATTAAGTGTTACAAATCTGGAAATAAAACGGTCATATGCTAAAAATTCTAACTGACGTGACTTGGTTAATATTCAACAAGCATAATTTCAGACAACAAAAAATACCACAGTCGCCAAATTGGTTGGTAACTGTGGTATTCTCAAATATCAAATTAAGCTAATGAACCCATTGGATCCCATGGTGCGAGAACTTTTGGTTCTTCCTTCAATTGTTCTTGAAGTTCTGCTGGCAAGAATTTCTTGTTAACAACAACTTGGTAGCAGTATTCGTCCATCCAGTTGTCACTCATTACAAAGAAGCCTTTTGAACCGACTTTATTTCCCCATGAGTTTTCAACTTTCCACTTCGTTGGTTTGTCGTCGACTAGATCAACACCAGTGAGGACCATTGCGTGTGTCATCAAGCTTTCACCGTAGTCTAGGCGTTCTGCCTTAGACATAGAAAAGTCAATGTCGAATAATTCATCTTTACTGTAAAGTTCAGTATCCATGATACCTTGTTTACGATCAGATGATTGGCCCACATCACAACCGAACCAAACACTTTCGCCGGATTTCAATTGTTTTACGGCAACATCACGGAATGTGTTCATGTCAACGTTTAAATGACGTACCTGACGGCCATCGACCACGTTGCCGAGCATTTCAACTGTGTACATGTGGTTGTATGGCTTGTCATCAGTTGGTCCGTTGATGATCGAAACATAGTCATCAAGATTCCAACCAACATATTTGTCAAAGAAGTCCTTCGGTGTTAAGCCTTTGTCAATGTGATAGTTGTTATCTTTATCACGGTATTCGAAGTCAAATGATCGTGTTGGTTCACCAAAGGCATATGCACACATCCGGTAAACTTCATTTAACATCTTGTCTTTTCTTGCAGCGATTTCTTCGTTGCTTGCCTTGCTGGCAACTAATTCACGTAATTCAACGGCATCTTTACGTAATTTAAGGTTCAATGTACTGTTGAATTCACCGGAAGAAGATGAGTTCTTTGTTTCAGGCATTACGGATTGAGGAACAACACCATATTTCTGAACCAAAGCGACAACCATGTCCCACTGCCCACCATCTTGTTGCGGTGTTGTCATTAACCAGCTAACTTTACGGTCGCTAGTTGGCAAATCAGCAGTTTTTAAAACATTTTCGTAGAAGTAGTTGGCTTTTTCGAGTTTGTCCCAGAAGTATGTGTAGCTTTGGGATAATTCGAAATCATCCGCTACTTTAAAGTTATTGTGAATGTCATGGCGCATTGTGTTTAATGCAGCGAACATCCAGCAACGACCAGATTGTTTCTGGTCGGCAACTTCACCTGTATCCAAATCAATGGAGAAAACGGGGTTCATGTTGATTTGTGAACGATAATCAATACTTGTTGCTAAGATACCATTTTTTGTTACAGCACGTTCTGCAACTTGTGCACCTGTGTGTTGGTCAAGATTTTGTTGATAATTTTTTAATTGATCAGCAGTGATTGCTTTGGTCATTAAAAAGTCACTCTCCTTTAACAGTCTACTCATATATTACGGCATATTTTAATAATAGTAAATACATTCAGCTTATCTAGTCGCATAAAATTGAAAGTCAACGAGTAGGCTTGAATTCGGTCAGAGTGGTTTTCACCAGAAGCATTATAGTTTCACGTTTAAACCAAAAAAAGGAGAGCCATCACAGCTCTCCTGACAAAAAATGAAAATATTTTAATTTAACGCTTAGCTTCTAAAACTTCTGGACCATCAGCGCGACCGACGATCACAGTATTGACCATGTTTAAGAATAAGCCATGTTCAACCACACCGACTTCTTTGATCAAGTCATCGGCCAACTTTTCAGGATCTAAGATATCATTCAAATGTAGGTCGATGATGTAGTTTTCAGAGTCAGTCAACAAGAGACTTTTGCCATCGTTATTTTTGCGGAAAGTTGGATTGTAGCCTTTCTTTGCAAAACGTTCGAAAACTTTTTGACTACCATAAGGAATGACTTCAACTGGTAGTGGAAAAGCACCCAAATTTTTGACCATTTTACTTTCGTCCACGATCCACATGATCTGGTCGGAATTAGTAGCGACGATCTTTTCAAATAGTAAAGCAGCGCCACCACCCTTGATACCTTGAAAATCATTACTGATCTCGTCGGCACCATCGATGGTCAAGTCAATGTGATCAACGGCGTCAACTGATTTGAGTGTGATGCCTAATTCCTCGGCTTGTTTAGCAGTTGCCTTAGAAGTGGTGACTCCTGTAATATGCAAGCCTTCTGTTTTGACACGGCGGCCCAAAGCATCTACCATAAATTTGACTGTTGAGCCTGTCCCTAAACCAACTGTCATGCCATCCTTGATCCATTCTACGGATTTTTCACCAACTAATCTTTTTAATTCATCCTGTTTCATGATGAGCTGTCTCCTCCTCGTGGGTTTTCTTAAGAGTGGCTAAATCAGTAACAAAGAATAAAGTTGTTAAGATTTAGTCATACCTGTTGTTTGATAGCGACTATATTATATCATAATCGTATATTTAATTAAAAAAGGCTTCTGATCAGTACTGGCAGTAAGGAAATATGTTATCATGAAAATGTCTGAAAATTTATGGAAAAATGAGGGTCAAAATTGAAAAGAGGATTTGAAAAAGTCAGCAGTTATGCTGCATCAAGCGTTAAATTACCACGGAGAGCTACACAAAATGCAGCTGGATATGATTTCTTTGCTTCCAAAGATTTTGTGTTGCCAAGTATTTGGAAGAAAAACTTTATTAAAGTCTTAGCTGCTTTGAAAAAAGGTCAGTCAGTCGCTACAGATGAAATGACTGCAGCGCAAAAAATTTTGAAACCATACTTAGTACCCACGGGAATCAAGGCGTACATGGGTGACGATGAATACTTATTAGTAGCCGATCGTTCAAGTGCTCCGTTAAAACGCGGCTTAGTTTTGCCAAATGGTGTTGGCATTATCGATGCAGATTATTATAATAATGACAATAACGAAGGCGAGATTTTTTTCCAGTTACTGAACTTTTCATTGTTTGACCAAACGATCAAACAAGGTGAAAAAATTGGTCAGGGGATCTTCATGCCATACTTGACAGCTGATGGTGAAGAAAAACCAACTGCAAAAAGAACTGGTGGCTTTGGTTCATCAGGTAAATAAAAACGGTTGAGAAGATTTCAGCTAAAAAGTGAGCATTAACTGCAGGTCAGTTCATACTTTTAACAAGGCGTCAAAGCTAGCTAGGACTCAACTAAATAAAATAGCGTGTTTTGTTATGGGCAATTTTAACGTAAAAATGTCCGTCCTAATTATAAGAAGAAAAATATTTTTAAAAGAGAGAAAAGAGGCAGCCTAGTGGCAAAAGCAAAAATTAAATATGTCTGCCAAAATTGTGGCTATTCCTCACCACGGTATTTGGGTAGATGTCCTAACTGTGGTCAATGGAATACTTTAGTTGAAGAAGTTGAAAAAAAACAACCTAAAGCAGCGACTTCTACATTTTCAACGGGAACTTCCAGTTCAAACAAACCTCAATTACTAAAAGATGTTTCATTAAAACAAACTCCACGTGTTCAAACACAGATCGATGAGCTGAATCGTGTCTTGGGTGGCGGGATCGTACCTGGTTCTTTAGTTCTGATCGGTGGGGATCCTGGCATTGGTAAATCAACACTCTTATTGCAAGTTTCTGGTCAACTAGCACAGACTGGCGGCAAAGTTTTATACGTTTCCGGTGAAGAAAGTGCGAACCAGATCAAATTGCGGGCTGACCGTTTGGCAGTTTCAAGTGATGATTTTTATCTCTATCCGGAAACTGACATGGAAATGATCCGTGCCAATATCGATAATTTAAAACCCGATTACGTTATTATCGATTCTGTGCAGACTATGCAGGAACCAGAAATGTCTTCTGCGGTCGGTAGTGTTTCACAAGTCCGTGAAGTAACAGCTGACTTGATGCGTTTAGCCAAGGGGCAAGGAATTACGATCTTTGTGGTCGGTCATGTTACTAAGGGCGGTGCGATCGCCGGCCCCAAGATCTTAGAACACATGGTAGACACGGTTTTGTATTTTGAAGGTGACTTGCACCATTCTTACCGTATCTTACGGGCAGTTAAAAATCGTTTTGGTTCAACCAATGAGATCGGTGTGTTTGATATGCGTGAGGGTGGTTTACAAGAAGTAAATAATCCCTCGGAGATATTTTTGGAAGAGCGTCTAAAAGGTGCAACTGGTTCGGCGGTCGTTGTTTCACTAGAAGGAACGCGACCAATCTTGGTTGAAATCCAGGCTTTGGTGACCCCAACAGCTTTTGGGAACGCGAAAAGGACCACAGCTGGTTTGAATCAAAATCGAGTGTCTTTGATCATGGCCGTACTCGAAAAAAGAGCTGGATTGATGTTACAAAATCAGGATGCTTATCTAAAAGCCGCTGGTGGAGTTAAATTAGATGAACCAGCGATCGATTTAGCTTTGGCAATTAGTATTGCTTCCAGTTATCGTGAAAAAGAAACTGTTCCGACGGATTGTTTTATCGGTGAAGTTGGCTTAACTGGGGAAATTAGACGAGTATCTGATATTGAGACGCGTGTCAAAGAGGCACAAAAACTCGGTTTTAAGCGGATCATTATCCCACAAAATAACCTGGCTGAAGCCCATTTACCTGAGAATGTCGAGGTCCGTGGTGTTAAAACGTTAAACCAAGCTTTACATTTTGCTTTTGATTAGGCAAAAAAGCACACATAGTGGGTCGATTTTTGATAAAATAATTTAAGGAATCTCTTGTACTCAGATCGTGTGGGTATTTAGGTGATCAAAAAATAGAAAGTGAAGTGATAAAGATGCGGAAAAGAATGATCCAATTGATTTTCGCACTTTTAGGGATCGGCGCTGGTTACTCATTCATGCCAATGATCTGGTCAGCGTTCAATGTTTCTAATCGATGGCTCAACAATATTTTTATTGATATGGTCATTGGTTTGTTAGTTTTTGTAGTTTTGGGTATTTTATTGATCGATCCGGTAGAAAGATTAGTTCAAAAAGTTGAAAAGTTTTTGGCAAATGAAAGACCGGAAATGGTCGTCACAGAAATTGTGTCAACAGTAATCGGGTTAGTGATCGGTGTTTTGATTTCTCTATTATTCTCGAATTCGCAATTATTTTTCTTAAGCACGATCTTACCCGTTGTTTTGGCAGTTTTATTTGCATATTTAGGCTTTACACTTGGTCGTTCTCGTTATAATGATATTCGTAAAATCTTTGGGCGCCATAAGAAAACTGGTTTTGAAGACGTGAATGGTCGTTCTGGCGATGTTTTAGAACGCAAGGCCGGCGACAATTTCCATAAATATAAGTTGCTGGACACCAATATTTTGATCGATGGGCGTATCTATGACCTCGTTCAGACTGGTTTTTTGGAGGGTGTTTTGGTAGTTCCGAACTTTGTTTTATATGAATTACAGTATATTGCTGATTCGGCAGATAGTGTCAAACGTGTGCGGGGACGGCGCGGGCTCGATATTTTAAACAAGTTGCGCGATGAAAAGATCATGCCTGTTCAAATGTACGATGGTGATTTTGATGACATCCAAGAAGTTGATAGCAAGTTGTTGAAATTGGCTAAAATGATCGATGCTGTGGTCGTTACTAATGACTATAATTTAAATAAAGTTGCTGAATTTCAAAACGTGGAAGTGCTTAACGTCAACGCCTTGGCTAAATCCTTGAAACCACGTGTTATCCCAGGCGAGACTTTGAAAGTCATGATCATTAAAAAAGGGACTGAACGGCAACAAGGTGTAGCATACTTAGATGATGGAACGATGATCGTGGTCGAGGATGGGCAGTATTACATGAATGACACGATCGAAGTCGAAGTTACCAGTGCCATCCAAACAGACGCTGGTCGGATGATCTTTGCTAAACCCGTCCATTCCAAACGCGGTATCAATGAGAAAAACTCTAATTAGTTTGGTCTAGACTATTTATTTTTGGTAATAAGCATAGTACAATTTAATGGTGTGGCTGTTTAAGCAGCCAGAAAAGACGAATATCAACGAAAGAGGCGTAATTTTAATGGCTAGTGATAAAATTCGGGTCCGTTATGCTCCCAGTCCGACTGGACATCTGCATATCGGAAATGCCCGGACAGCATTATTCAATTACTTATTTGCACGGCATAATAATGGGACGTTTGTCTTGCGGATCGAGGATACAGATACAAAAAGAAATGTTAAAGACGGCGAAAAAAGCCAGATGGACAACTTGGAATGGTTAGGCATCGACTGGGATGAAGGTCCCGACAAGCCAGGTGAATATGGTCCGTACCGTCAATCAGAACGTCGTGATATCTATGAGCCATTGATCCAAGAATTGATCGACAAGGATCTGGCTTATGAATCATACATGACTGAAGATGAACTGAGTGCCCAACGTGATGAACAACGGGCTAATGGTGAAGCACCACGTTATATCTATGAATATGAAGGTATGACAGCTGATCAGATCAAGGCTGCTAAAGAAGCTGCTAAAGCTAAAGGAATCAAGCCGGTCATCCGTTTGCGCGTGCCACATGATCATTTATATGAATGGGACGACATCGTTAAAGGTAAGATCAGCTTCCAGTCTGATACGATCGGCGGCGATTTTGTCATTGCTAAGCGTGATGGCATGCCAACTTACAACTTTGCTGTAGTTGTAGATGATCACATGATGAAGATCACACACGTTTTACGTGGGGACGACCATGTCGCTAACACGCCTAAGCAGTTAGCTGTTTATGATGCCTTTGGTTGGGAAGCACCAGTTTTTGGTCATATGTCACTGATCATTAACACTGCAACCGGCAAGAAGTTAAGTAAACGTGACGAAACTGTTTTGCAATTTATCGAACAGTACCGTTCATTGGGGTATTTACCAAATGCCATGTTTAACTTCATCACATTGTTAGGTTGGTCACCAGTGGGTGAATCAGAGATCTTTACTAAGAAGCAATTTATCAAGATGTTTGATCCTAAACGCTTGAGTAAATCACCCGCTTCATTTGATAACAAGAAGCTTGAATGGGTCAATAACCAATACGTTAAGGCCGGTAATGCTGACCAGATCACTTCACTAGCAATCGAACAATTGATCAAGGCTGATCGTTTGCCGAAAAACCCATCGAAAGAAAAAATTGAATGGGCCCGTCAATTGACAAACTTGTACAAACAACAAATGTCATATGCGGCTGAAATGATCGACCTGTCTTCTGTTTTCTTCAACGAACCTGAATCTCTAGACGAGGATTCTTTGAATGAAATGCAACAGGAAACAGCTCCAGTTGTTTTGAAAGAATTTACGCAAAAAATCAAAGAATTGCCAGTGTTTGATGCCTTTAGTATCCAGTCAGTGATCATGCAGATCCAAAAGGAAACTGGTATCCGTGGCCGGAAGCTTTATATGCCGATTCGGATCGCTACAACACGCGAAATGCATGGTCCAGATCTTTCACCTTCGATCGAATTGATCGGGCGCGAAAAAGTGTTAGCACACTTGGATAAGACTTTTGCAGAATTAGGAATTAAGTTTTAAACACTGATAAGCGAAAAGTTCGGAAGCAAAACTGAGTTTGTTTTGTCACCGGACTTTTTTGTTAAAATGGTAAAATTAATTGCAGGTCGGCGGGCAAATGTGAGACTAATATGCCTTAAGTAAGTGTTACAAGTGGAAATGTAATGTTAAGTCGGCTAAAGTAAGTGTTACAAGCACAAATGTGATACCAGGTCGGTCGAAGTAAGTGTCACAAACGTAAATGCGATGCAAAGTTAGTCGAAGTAAGTGTCACAAACAAAAATGTAACACCTAGTCCGCCAATGTAAGTCACACAAACAAACCAGCAACGCAATTATTTTTAGGTTATCAGGCAGCCAGACAGCTTGTTTTTACAAAACGGAAAAAATTGCAGTTTAAAAAACAAAACGCACTGTTTTTGCAGTATATATTAAATGAGAGGTAGTTAGGTGACTCTAACTGGCAAATGGTGAGGCGTCTATCAGGAGGTTTTTATATGATCCAGCTATATAATACTTTAACTAAGAAAAAAGAAGAATTCGTGCCAATGCAACCTGGTAAGGTCAGGATGTATGTCTGTGGGCCGACCGTTTACAATTACATTCATATCGGTAATGCCCGTAGTGCGATCGCATTTGACACGGTCCGGCGTTATTTAGAATATAAAGGTTACCAAGTTAAATATGTTTCTAATTTTACAGATGTCGATGATAAGATCATCAAAGCTAGTCAAGAAATGGATTTGACTGTGCCAGAGGTGACTGAGAAGTTTATCAAGGCTTTTTATGAAGATACAGATTCCTTAAATGTTAAACGGGCTGACCTAAATCCGCGTGTCATGGATAACATGGACGATATTATTTCTTTCGTACAAACTTTAGTGGATAAGGGATACGCTTATGAATCAGGCGGTGATGTCTATTACCGTGCCCGTAAATTCAAGAAGTATGGTTTGTTGTCAGGCCAGTCAATTAATGACTTAGAGCAGGGCGCCAGTGCACGTTTAAGTGCTGAAGATCAGGCTAAAAAAGAAGATCCACTAGATTTTGCGGTCTGGAAGGCTGCCAAACCCGGTGAGATCGCCTGGGATTCCCCATTTGGCAAGGGGCGTCCTGGCTGGCATATTGAATGCTCTGTGATGTCGACCAAGTATTTAGGTGATACTATTGATATCCATGGTGGTGGTCAGGACTTAGAATTTCCTCATCATGAAAATGAGATCGCCCAAAGTGAAGCTAAAACTGGGCATAAATTTGCTAACTACTGGATGCATAATGGTTTCGTAACGATCGGTGAAGAAGACGAAAAGATGAGTAAATCACTCGGTAATTTCGTGACGGTCCATGATCTTTTAGATCAAGTTGACCCGCAGATCGTACGCTTCTTTATGGCAACAACACAGTACCGGCGTCCAATTCGCTATTCTTCCGCTAACTTGCAGGATGCAAAGGCTAATTTGGAGCGGATCCAAACTGCGGCTGATAATATTTCTTATCGCTTAAAACAAGCTGAGCAAGGTGAATTGGATGCAACAGTCCAAAAGGAGTTCCAAGATCACAAAGCACGGTTTGAAGAAGCAATGGACGATGATTTTAATGCGCAAAACGGGATCGCTGTCGTTTATGAACTAGTCAAAGAGCTTAACATCTACGCAGCAAAAGATCAGGTCAATGCTGCTACTTTACAATACTTATTAGACGGGTTCGAAAGGATCGTATCTGTGTTTGGCATCAAGATCAAACAAGCTGGCATTTTAGATGAGCAGATCGAGGCTAAAATCAAAGAACGTAATACTGCGCGGAAAAATAAGGACTTCGCTTTAAGCGATCAGATCAGAGACGAATTAAAAGAACAGGGGATCATTTTGGAAGACACTCCACAAGGTACCCGGTGGAAGAGAGACTAAATTAAATATGACAAGAGCAAATTATCAACAGATCAACGGGATCGCACTCGCTTATATCGGTGATGCAGTCTGGGAGGTTTTTGTCCGTGAGCATTTATTGGAGCTGGGGTTGACTAAGCCCAATAAGCTTCAACGCACGGCAACTCATTACGTTTCAGCTAAGGCCCAGGCTTTTTTGATCAAACAAATGGAAGTACAAGATAAGTTGAATGAAACTGAGTGGACTTTTTTCAAAAAAGGTCGCAATACTAAAAGCCACACATCGGCTAAAAATACGGCGGTCATGACGTATCGGATCTCAACTGGTTTTGAAGCCTTATTTGGTTACTTATATACTAGTGAACAAGACGACCGTTTGAAAGAATTAGCTCAGTGGTGTATAGAAACCGTTGAAGCTGACCGTGCTTAGCTTTAGCGCACGGACTCGCGCATAAAAAGGAAGAAAATAAATGAATAAGAAAAATACTACTGATCAAACTGACCTGGTGATCGGTCGTCACGCTGCGATGGCGGCTTTGAAAGGCGACCAGCCGGTCAACAAGGTCTATGTGCAAGAAAAATTGAAATCAGATGCCATTTTCGAGTTGGCTACTTTAGCGCGGAAGAAATCGATCGTTGTTTCACGTGTGCCTAAAGCCAAGTTAGACATGTTAAGTGATCACCAAAATCACCAGGGTGTGGCAGTTTCTGTGGCACCATTCGAATATGCACAGCTTGATGATCTATTCGCCAAAGCTGATGTTTTAGGTGAACCACCTTTTTTCTTGATCTTAGATGAGATCGAGGATCCGCATAATTTAGGTTCGATCATTCGAACAGCGGACGCGGCTGGTGTCCATGGGGTCATTATCCCCAAACGTCGGGCTGTCCAACTGACATCAACGGTCACCAAGACTTCAACTGGTGCCATAGAATACGTACCAGTTATGCGGGCCAATAATTTGACCAACGTGGTTAAAGAATTGAAGAAACGTGGTGTATGGGTCTTTGGGACTGATATGGAAGGTCAGGATTTCCGTAAGTTTGATGGAACTGCACCAACAGCTTTAGTGATCGGAAATGAGGGTAAGGGAATCTCGCCATTATTGAAGAAAAATTGTGATGGCATGGTCTCGATTCCGATGAGCGGACACGTTCAAAGCTTAAACGCTAGTGTGGCCGCTAGCCTATTGATCTATCAAGTTTATACAAGTAGAGGAAAGTAAGCGCTAATGAAGAAAAACATTCTGATCGTCGATGCATATAATATGATCGGCAACTGGCCAAAATTAAATAAGCTTAAGAAAAAAGATCAGCTAGAAGAAGCACGTGACCAATTACTCAGAGTGTTATCTGACTACCATAAGCAAAGTGGCTATCAGATCATAGTGGTTTTTGATGCCATGTATGTCCCCGGTCTGTCCAAAAGTTACAAGCAGTATACCTTGCAGGTGATCTGGACGGATGAAGGACAAACGGCTGATAGTTACATTGAATCGTTGGCAGGGCAACTCATGACACCCTTGACACAGGTCACTGTTGCTACTAGTGATCAAGCGGAACAGTGGACGATCTTTTCGCAGGGTGCTTTACGTAAGCCTGCCTGGGAACTAGCTCAAGATATTCGGCGCGCACAAAAAGAAGTTAAGCAGACCGCTAGGCATTATCAAGATGAACATTCTGTGCGAGGTAATCCATGGAGTGAAGAGCAGCTAGCCGAGCTAAAAAGCTTACTTGATCATTTGTCTCGTTGAAAACTCTTCGTACTAACGGCTACTGATCGTAACTAGTAAAATTTTTTGCTGTCTTGAGTCTGACTTAAAACTAGAGTCGTTGACTTGTTTGTGCTGATTTGGCAGCTTGCTAAGCTTTAGCCAACGCCCAAAGTATTGACTGGTCAGATCATCCATGATAGAGTTACTATTGATATTATCGAAGGAGAACTGAAAAATGGCAGGAAAAAGAAAAATTGCCTTAGCGTGCTCAGAATGCGGTTC
>DXAP01000043.1 GCA_019116985.1 Candidatus Ligilactobacillus excrementavium
TTAATTTCGTTATTTGCGGTTGGCTCAATAATTGCTGGCCTTTTTGGAACATGGGGATGGCTAGCTGGGATTATGGTTTTTGTTGTTCTAGTGGTTGTTCATTATCCAGGGGTGCTTGAACTTGAATATAATTATTTTGAAATTACAGACCATCAAATTAGATATTATGATCTAAGTAGTTGGTGGAAAAAGTTTTTAATGATATTTAGTGGAACAAATACTCCTTTGGTCAGCATTGATTTGGACAAAGTGGTTGGCGCCAGGACGGTCGGAAAAGAACAAGGGAAAGGAATGTCCCCTGGTCTTCCTTATTCAAATTTCTTGTCAGCTTTTTCAGGATTAATTTCAACTGTGCGTAATTTGTACTGGATAGAAATTAAGTTGGAAGATGGCCAACATAAATATTTCTCTTTGGCACGTGATAAAGCGTATGAGACTGACAAAACTATCAGTAAAGCTAATTTGGTAGTTGATTGGATTTTGGCAAGTAAAGAAACAAAATAAAAAGTAGGATCTGATACGATCGGAAACTTTAGTCTCTTTAGGAGTATTGATCTTTACATTCACATATTGAAATAAAAATAGAGTAATGGTAGATATAATTGGAGTTACCATTACCCTATTTTTATTGTTTTATTTTCCGATATCTCGTCCAAAAAGTCGTTCTGATAAGCCTAATTTATTTGCTAAAAGAATGTAAATTAACAAAGCAATCACACCGATCATCCCACAAAAGATAAATCCCGAGACCTTACCAGCTGGTAAATAAACTTGTCTAGCTAATAAGGTAAGTAATGTGATGAAAACAAAATAAACGACATTCACAATAATGATCGGTATTAAATGACGTAAGCTAAATCCAAATTGTTCATGAATTTTATTATAACTTAAAAGACAAACAACACTAAAAGCAACTGCGGTGGCCATGACCGCTCCCATTCCTTGGAAATAGTAAACCAGCGGTAGTTGGCATACGATCTTGGTGATCAAACCAAGCAGCAGATAAACCATGGCTTTGCGACTGTAATGAAGTGATTGCAAAAGCGTTAACCCGTTGATCGCAATCGCCATAATGACGCTTTGCCATATATTAACGTACAGAAATAATGCTCCATTAGAATCATAAGTAAAGAAGATACCATTAATTTCAGGCGATAGAACTCCCAGCATAGTTGCTGCTGGAAATAATACAAATAGCAGAAAGGATAAATTTTGTTCTAATAACTTCTTGATACTGACATGATCATGAATTGCGTTTTTGGCCGCGATCAAAGGTAAACTGGTTTCAGCCAAAGCTGTCGCTAAGGCAATAATAACAGCTGTGATCTTAGAAGGATTGGCCGAAAAAATTGTATAGATATATTGAGTGTATTCTGCAGTTTTATGAAGCATACTTTGCATGATCTGTTTGAAAAAAAGTTGATCAATAATTTGGCATAAAGTGATCCCAGCACCAACGATCACAAAAGGCACTGATTCGTAGGCTATCATGAAGAGTGTATACTTGATCCCATGCAAGTCAAGGGGTTGGCTTTTGTTTTCTTCCGCGCGGTAAAGAGGTATCTGTTTGTGATAATGGTGTATTAAGTAGATATAACTTGCTAATGCCCCGACAAAAGCCGCAAATACACTATAATAGACGGCCACCACATAGCTAATGTGAAATTGATAGATCAGTAAATATGTACTAGCCAAGATAAAGATAATACGAAATGTTTGTTCCCATAGTTGAGATATTCCAAAGGGCTGTAGGTCTTGATTACCTTGAAACCAGCCCCGAATAATACTCATTGAAGGTAACACGGCTACTGCCGGAACTAAACTTCTGATTGCGAGCGTCGAATCATGTTGTGATACGACAGGAGTATTTTTCGCAAAAAAAGGTGCTAAAAAATATAACAAGACTGCAAAAGCTAAACCAGAAATGACCATTAGCCAAAAACCCGTCCGAAATAGTTTTTGACCATTTTTAAATTTTCCTTGGCCATTATACATAGCAACACGTCTGGCAATTCCTGACGGGAAACCAGCAGTGCCTAACGAAAGAAAAATTGCATAAATTGTGTAAGAAGAGTTGTTAAGTGCTTGTGCTGTTGTAATATTGTGAGCTGATCCCATCATGTAAAGCCAAGGAATGAGGTAGACGACACCAAGCGCACGTGAAAATATACTTCCAAAAGAAAGCCAAAAAGACCCAGACAACATTTTTTTATTCAATGTAAAACACACCTAACTTACTGATTTTTGAAAACGCATTTTTTGTACATTATTTCCCGGGTTATTATTAGTTTGAAAGAGGATGGTAGTAGTTCAGTGTGATCACTGAACAAAAAAGCAATCTAACGTAGAACTCTAAGATATTGGAAGATAGTTCGTATAAGAGAACGATCAAAAGTTTAAAACCTTTTTCAACTAAGAAAGAAAACAAAAACTATTATAAACCTACTTATCTGTTTTATGGAAGAATTCTCTGAATTTGGCATGTAAGTGGAGAAAAAATAAAATTTGTGCACGTGTTTGTTTTAAACGACGGTATCTTGACTTAAATTTTTTATAGAAATCTTGGTGGTAATTTTCTGCTGGCCAAAAAGAAGTGGCTGGTTTGATAGGGACCACGATTGGATTAGCATATTTACCAGATTTTTGCAGAGCTTTTTTGGAAGCTGTAGCGATCTCGTATTGCTCATGGTTAGTATAGAAAATAGCTGGCAGATAGTTATCACCACGATCGTCAAATTGTCCACCTGCATCTGTTGGATCGATCATTTGCCAGTATATTTCTAAAATTTCTTGGTATTTGATAAGTCGTGAATCATAGATAATTTCAACAGCTTCGACATGTCCGGTTTGATGTGAACCAACTTGAGCGTAAGTTGGGTTTTTAGTATGACCTCCAGTATAACCAGATACGACTGATTTAACCCCAGGTCTAGTGTCGAAAGGTTCGACTAAGCACCAAAAACAACCGCCAGAGAAAATAGCTCTGTGCTGGAATGGTGAGTCAGGTTGATAATGAATACTGTAATCAAATTGCATTTTTCCAGCTGGATCATTGGTCAAACGTAGGTAAAAATCGGCTACGGCGGGAGTTAGGTTATTTCTTGTTGCCAGTGGCCGTAAATCAAATTCAAGTTTTTCGAGAGTTATTTTAGTTGATTTATCATTTATAAGATTCTGCGCAGCTTTTGTTAATAGTTCTTTTTCCCAATTACGAGTGGCTGCATTGTGGATTAGTGTATCTAGTGTTTGCAGAGCTTCTCTTTTATTCATTATGAACCACTTCCTTTCACATGCAATGCCATGAATTTTTTAATATTATAGCATATTTAGGCTATTCTCAAGAGGTTCAACCTCCTTGCTGAATTACCCTTACAGCAATAACTTCTTTTATCACATAAATTAGACATTAGAAATGGGCGACGATCCGGATCGTTAAATCAACCAGTAAACATATACCTTGCTTAAGTTATTTGGGGTAAGGGGAACTGGGACAAAACTAGCTGTGCGATACTAAAAGGGCCATCGATCTATCCCATTAAATGGAGTAAATCGACGGCCCTTAAACGTGTTCCAAAAGATTGAAGCCTTACTGTAACAACGATTACGTCATTCTGGTTCTTCGCTTCGCTATGACCCAAAATAACGCAATCATCGTTACAAATCGGCTTCAAAACATCTTTTGTCTCACTCTCGATAGTTTTGATTTTAGTCCTAGATGAATAATCTGAACATCCTATCTTATAATCTAAAATGCATATTATCATGAATATAAGAGTTTTATATGTATAAAAAACAAAAAATACTTGAAATTTATGTATATTTATTCTATAGTTGAAAAAACATTTTAGAGAGAGGGAATAGATATGAGTAAGGAAAAAGTTGTATTAGCATATTCTGGTGGTTTAGATACATCTGTTGAAATCGCCTGGTTGAAAAATGATGGTTATGATGTAATTGCTTGTTGTATTGATGTGGGTGAAGAAAAAGACCTTGATGAAATTCAACAAAAAGGCAAGCAAGTGGGTGCAGTCGACTCAGTTGTGATCGACGCACAACAAGAATTTGCAGAAGAATACTGTTTAACAGCCTTACAAGCAAATGCCTATTATGAAGGGGAATATCCACTTGTTTCAGCTCTATCTCGTCCTTTGATCGCTAAAAAGTTAGTAGAGGTCGCAAAAGAGTACGGGGCAACAGCGATTGCTCATGGTTGTACGGGTAAAGGCAATGATCAAGTTCGTTTTGAAACTGAGATTCATGCACTTGCTCCAGAAATGAAAATCGAAGACCCAATTCGTGATCAACACATGTCGCGGGAAATGGAAATCGAGTATGCAAAGGAAAATGGGATAGATGTACCGATCAATAAAAAAAGCCCATATTCGATCGATGAAAATTTGTGGGGGCGTGCTAATGAATGTGGAATTTTAGAGGACCCATGGGCAACTGCTCCAGAAGATTCTTATGCCCTAACAACAAATCTTGAAAATACTCCTGATAAACCTGATTATGTGGAAATTACTTTTGAAAAAGGTATTCCTGTTGCAGTTAACGGACAAAAATATCAGCTGCATGATTTGATCAAGCATTTAAATCATATTGCTGGACAACACGGGATCGGTCGAATCGATCATGTTGAGAATCGTTTGATCGGTATCAAGTCTCGTGAAATTTATGAGTGTCCAGGGGCTGAAGTATTGTTGACAGCACATAAAGACCTAGAAGACCTTACTATGACTAAAGATCTTGCTCATTTTAAACCTTTAATTGAAAAAGAAATTACAGATACTATATATAATGCATTATGGTTTACTCCTCTATTTGATTGCTTACAGGCTTTTTTAAAAGAGAGTCAAAAGGAAGTCAATGGTACTGTGCGAGTTAAATTATTTAAAGGAAACGTGATCTGCGAAGGCCGTAAATCTGCTAATTCATTGTATGATTTAAATCTAGCAACTTATACGTCTGCAGATTCATTTGATCAAGAAGCAGCAGCTGGTTTTATTAAGCTCTACAGTTTACCATCCGTAGTTCATGCACAAGTACAAAACAAAAATAAAGCAAAATAGGACTCCAAATAGAAAGCAGGGATATGATGTCCAAAAATCAAATGTGGGGTGGCCGGTTTAAACACGGTAATACTGCCGATGTTATTCGGTTTAATGAATCAATTTCATTTGATCAACGATTAGCACAACAGGACATTCAGGGTTCGATTGCGCATACTAAAATGTTGATTCATACTAATATCTTATCTGATTCTGAAGGTCAACAAATCGTTGATGGATTGCAAAATTTAGAAGAAAAATTGATTGCAGGACAGTTAGAGTTTTCGGACACATATGAAGATATCCATATGAACATTGAGAGTTTGTTGCAAAAAGAAATTGGCCCTGTTGCTGGTAAATTGCATACGGCTAGGAGTCGCAATGACCAGACAGCTACTGATATGCATCTTTTTATGAAGAAAGAATCCATAGTGATCATAGGGTTAATAGATAATTTACTTAAAGAGCTGGTAACAAAAGCGGATGAGAATGTAACGACTTTAATGACGGGCTATACACATTTACAGCATGCTCAACCCATTTCATACGCACATTACTTAATGGCTTATTATGAAATGTTTACGCGTGACCAGCAAAGGTTTGAACAGGCTAAAAATAGTGCTGATAATTCGCCTTTGGGAGCGGCAGCTTTAGCAGGCACAACATTCCCGATCGATCGTGAATACAGCGCTTCGGAACTAGGATTCTCAAAAATCTATCAAAATTCGTTAGATGCTGTTTCTGATCGTGATTACTTGCTAGATTTTTTAAGTGCATCAGCTACATTGATGATGCATTTAAGCCGATTTTGCGAAGAAATTATCCAATGGAATTCTTATGAATTCGGGTATGTTGAAATCAGCGATGAATATACTACAGGCAGCTCGATCATGCCACAAAAGAAAAATCCTGATGTTGCAGAATTGATCCGCGGTAAAGTCGGACGTGTGTATGGAGATCTTTTTTCTTTATTGACGATCTTGAAGGGCTTGCCACTAGCTTATGACAAGGATCTACAAGAAGATAAAGAAGGGCTTTTTGATTGTGTGGATACGGTGGAAGCATGTCTTTCGTTATTTACGGGTATGTTTGAAACTATAAAAGTAAAAAAAGACAAAATGGCAGCATCTTTAGAAGATGATTTTTCAAATGCCACTGAGCTGGCGGACTACTTGGCAAAAAAGGGTCTGCCTTTCAGACAAGCACATCAAATTGTCGGTCAACTGGTCCATTTTGGGATGGAAAATAATCTACCATTACAAAAGATGGAGCTAGGACAACTACAGAAGTTTTCTTCAGAAATACAAGCGGATGTCTATACTGTCTTGAATCCAAAAAATGCAGTAGCACGGCGTATTTCTCTTGGATCAACTGGATTTGAACAAGTCCAATATCAAATTGCCAAAGCTAAGCAATATTTATTTGGAAAATAAGTTTGCATAAGTATAGAAGTACTTGATCAACTTAAATATGATGAAGCACAAGAAAGTAAATAAGCATACAATTAACTGAAAATTACTTACAAAAGGGCTGTCAAACTAACTCATTTATTGGTTAGCTTGACAGCCCTTTTAGAATTCACGTAACTAATTTTGTCCTAATTATTGGCAAAAACAAGTAGAAATATTTTTAATAATCAAATAGTGTGAATGCATTGTCTAAAACTTGGTCCCAGTTACAGTGCATATCATCAAGGAATTTATTTTGTTGGTCGGGGTGTTTGGCAAAATGGAAGTTTTGCGGTTCGCCATGGTCACTTAGCCATTTCTTGGTAAATTGCCATTCATATCGATATCCGATCGGACGGCAATGCCAGTTCACGTTATTAATTTTTTTAACACCGTCGCGTGCATGAATATGACCGAAAACTACATCGGTTACAGTATCACTGTAATCTGAAATTACATCACCAATTTCTTTACTACCTAAGACACCGCCTAAAGCACGCCAAGTAACAGCTTTTCGATTAAAAGGCGTAGGGTACATAATAAACTCTTGTCGTGGCACAAAATGAGTGGCAATTATTACTCGCTTGTCTTGCTTACGAAAACTGTCTAACAGACCTGCTAAATGTTGTGCTTGTTTTTTACTGATGATCGGATCACTTTCAGAGCGTTTGATAAATTTATCGATCCAATATTTATTTTTGTAGTTAGCGACAATTTCATTGGCTGGTTGTTCGTTTGTTTCCCCTTTAGCAAAGCCATAGTCATACCAGCCATTAAATGGGAGTAAAACTGTATCAGAATTTAATGTCAGTGGTTCAAAGTTTAAGAAACCTGGTGTTTGATTATTTTCGATACTGTTAGTGTCTAACATATCGTGGTTGCCAAAATTGAAGGTGGTAGGTATTACTGAGTTCAGTGTTTGAATGATCTCATTTCCTTCGCGATGGAAATGGTTGGTGATATCTCCCGCGATGTGTAACCTAGTGGCACCGTTGTCTTTAATATAAGACCCGATCTCGATCAGGTCATGTAGTGTGAATTTATTAATATCAACGTGAATATCTGATATGATTGCTAATTTGCCCATTTTGTTGCCTACTTTTCTTTCGAGTTATTTATAACTAATTTTTCCTGTTTTGCTCAATAAGTCTAACTTATCTTATCCAAGCTTACTAGTCAATTTCTAGGCTTAGCCTTCTAACAAATATTTACTGCTATAGAAAAACACACAGCTAATAGATACTGTGTGCTGATAGAGATTAACTAAGGTAATGTTTATTGATCCCAGCAAAGCCCAAGACAGCAAGCCAAATACAAATGGTAGCTATCACAAATAGGCTAGTGTATGAAATATATTGGATAACTACTGCCCCGATAATTGGCCCTAATGCCCGGCCAAATGAAATAGAACTAGCTAGTGCACCCAGGAATCGTCCTTTTTGACCCATCGGACTAATATTATTAACAAAGGTAGATGCGGCTGGGTTAACCAAGATTTCACCAATCGTTAGGATAGCCATAGCTGTTAGGAATAAGAAATAGTGGTTTCCAGCTACGATCAAAACTAAAAATGAGGCGCCGATCAGAGATAATCCACCGTATAAGCGCATATGCAAATGGCTCATTAACCATTCGTCAAAATATGTCATAAATGGCTGGATCAATACGATCATGACCCCGTTCAAAGTCCAAACGGAACTGTAATGTTTAATACTTAAACCATTTTCGACCATAAAAGTGGCAATATTACTTTGCCATTGCTCATAGAATATCCACAGAACAACGATGTTGAATAGTAATGAAAATAACGGCCATAATTTGGCAGCTGCTAATTTTTCTGGTTTTGGAAGTGAATTGTCATGTTCATTGTGACTTATATTTGCCCGTTCTCCTTCATGGTTACGGTAAAAGCAAACAACAATGGCCCCAAAAATAATAAATAGGATTGTCGAAACGGCGAAGACTCGGCTAATACCATAAGGTAAGATATATCCAACCATTAATGTACCGATCACCATTCCAAGATTACTCATGAAATATAGAATATTAAAAATATAGCTTGTACGTTGGTTTTTAACCTCGGTGGCAAAGGAATTAATACAAGTGAGGTTTAAGCCATTCCCGAAGCCTAACATGACAAGACCGATAGGGAAGGCAGGCCAGCCATTATTAAACATTAAAAATGTGCTAGCACCGATCACAATAATACTTCCGACTAAAATCGTCTTAAAGTGGGACCAGCGATCATATAGATAACCACCGACCGTGTTCCCCAAAACGACACACAGTGAGTTACATAATAAAACAAGTCCGGCGGTAATTAGAGTTTTACCTAGCGTGTCATGCAAATAAATAGTTGTGAGTGGCCAGATAAAACTCGTACCGGTATTTGCTAAAAATGAACCGGCAAATAACCACTTAGCTGGCATCCCTGTTTGTTGTTGCAAAATATTATCCCCCTTAAAAAAATAGTGAAGTAAGTCAAGGTCAATTCATTGTAGTTTGATAATAAGAACAATAAAGTTTAATTGATTGTTGAACATACGTATTATTTGAAACAGCTTAAATAACTTTGACAAAATTAAAAACTCAATATCTCGGCACTGTTTGAGGACCGTTACATTGGGCTTTTTATAATTCAAGGCTATTTAAAGTATATATTAATGCCATAGACCATGAACTGATAAGTATAATTATTATCGTTGTGTATGAGCTTTAGTTTAGATTTTACAGCAAAGCTAAACTTATAAAAACACCGATAATCATCTTAACACAAGGGAACCGCTTTGTCTTTGTTTCGCATTTTGTAGTTATCAGAGAAAATCCAAAAAATAAAAAGAAAACGCTTGCATTTATTGAAAATTAGTGTAGTATAAGAGTTGGAAAGGGGCTAAATCCCACGGCGGTATGATCAAGGTTCAACATCATACCAAATGATTTAAAAGGTATAGGCTATTTCCGACACGGTCAGAGGAAATAGTTCACAGGTGAATGATGGGATGAAGAACTCCTTTCAAATAACCAGACCAGCAGGTCATGATAACGGATCACCGATAATGTAAAATAAAATTGTAAAATTTATCGCGGTGATGAAAGGTTAGCATGGGTTGCTGGTTTTTTTGTGTAAAAAATAAAATATTATTGCTGGAGAGTGAGACAAAAGATGCTTTGAAGCCGGTTTGTAACGCAATCGTTGTTACAGTATGGCTTCAATTTTTTGGAACACATTTAAGGGCCGTCGATTTATCCTATTAAATTGGGTTAAATCGACGGTCCATTTAGGATTGGACAGCTAGTTTTGTCCCATCCCCTTTTTATTGGTTCTTGATAAATAGATACCAATAAATTATAATGAAAGCGTAATCAAAAAGGAGGAGAACAATGTCTATTAGATTAATCGCGCTTGATATAGATGATACACTACTGGATTCAACGGGGAAAATTTTACCCAGCACAAAAAAAGCATTGCAAAAGGCACTGAAACAAGGTATAAAAGTTGTTTTATGTTCGGGACGTCCGTTACCTGGTGTAGAGCCTTTCCTAAAGGAGCTAAAAATTACTGGTGATGAACAATATGTGGTTACCTATAATGGAAGTGTCGTTGAATCGGTGACAGGCAATGTAGTTGCTGAAGCTGGGCTAAGTAACGATGTTTATCGACAAATAGATACTTATTCTAAAAAAAATGGGATACAGTATAATGTTTTGGATCGCAAGGGCGAAATTTATACCAGTAATCATAATGTGAACAGGATCAGTGTGATCCAAGCCTGGGAGAATAATGCGGGGATCTTGATTCGAGAACCTGAGGAGATGCCCATGGACTTTTCGATAGTCAAGGGTATCTTTGTTGGGGAAACTAAAGAGCTAAATCAAGCACAAGCAGGTGTCCAGCAGGAATTTGGAGCAAAAAACTATGTAGTTCGAGCAGCAAATAATTTTTTAGAGATTATGAATGCATCAGTTAATAAAGGCCTGGGGCTTGAAAAATTAGCGAATAGTTTGAATATTTTACCTGAAGAGATAATGGTATTTGGGGATGAGCAAAACGATATCCCAATGTTTGATTTTGCTGGGCAGGCTGTGGCGATGGGAAATTCAGCAAAAATAGCAAAAGAACATGCTTCATATGTGACCGACTCTAATGATCGTGATGGGATCGCTAAAGCTTTAGACAAACTTTTATATAGTTGACTGTGTAGTAGCAGTTTGCATCAGGTAGGTCATTAGCTTTTACCTCTTTTTTCTTGTAAAATAAAGATATAAATAGGATTTTGGTAGTTAGAAATAACAAATCTTTACAGATAAGTGGGGACCTTAATATGACATATGTTTTAGGCCTAACTGGTGGAATAGCTAGTGGAAAAAGTACAGTCAGTAATTATTTATATGAGCAAGGCGCAGTGGTCATTGATGCTGACATTGTCTCACGTCAAGTAGTTCGACCGGGAGCTAAGGGGCTTTTAGCGTTGGTTAGTGAGTTTGGCAAGCAAATTCAAAATGAAGATGGCACTTTAAATAGAGCGGCTTTAGGTGAAATTATTTTTAATGATCAGAAAAAAAGGGATGTTGTGAATGGCCTTTTACATCCACTCATTAAAGAAGAAATGTTAAACCAAGTTAAAGTTGCTGAAGAAAAAGCTGTTGATCTAGTAGTACTCGATATCCCGTTGTTATTCGAAAGCAAGTGCGAGCAATACTGTGATGCTGTTTTAGTCGTTGACGTTAGTCCAGAAACACAAAAGGGACGTTTAATGCGACGGAATGATTTTACACAAAAAGAAGCACAAGCCCGTATTGATAGTCAAATGGATCCAGCTGATCGAAAGAAAAGGGCAGACTTTGTGGTTAATAATGATGCGAGTGAAGAGAAGACTTACCAACAAGTTGATATTTTATTGGAAGATATTTTAAATTAGAATAGCTTAAAAGGAGCTGGAATATAACTAGCTGTGCGATTCTAAAAGGGTCGTCGATCTATCCCATTAAATGGATTAAATCGGCGGCCCTTAAACGTGTTCCAAAAGATGAAGCATTGCTGTAAGGACGATTGTGTTACTCGGGTTCTTCGCTTTGCTACGACCCAAAATAAAGCAATCGTCGTTTCAAATCAACTTCAAAGCATCTTTTGTCTCATTCTTATTCAAAATGTTTCACGTGAAACATTTTGGTATTTTCTATAATAATGCGTTTTGACTAAAGCTCTGAGATTTCAACGCTTTTGCCAGTAATAAGGATAAGAGAACTTTAAGTGTGTCTCCAGGTAGAAAAACGATATTTGACAACAATGCAGTTGTAAATGACATATTATTTTGCCAGGTCAACCACAACGTACCAATCAAGTCAGTAGTTAAAACTGCAGCGCACCATGTCATTATAAATTGTAAGAGAAATCTTTTGTTATTTTTTAGTAGAGATAATCCCCAGTTGGTTAAAAATGGTGTTAGTACCCAGCCAAACATATATCCTGCTGTCGGGCCCAAAAAAACCGAAAAGCCACCGCGACCACCGGATAAAACAGGCAATCCTAATGCTGCTAGTAATAATAATAGTAAAATCGACCAGGTTCCGCGTTTTGTCCCGAGTACTAATCCAGCCAGGATTACGCCTAAGTTTTGTAAGACGATCGGGACCGGAATAATACCAAGTGGGATCCCAGGGATGATCCCGAGTATAATTAAAATTGATGTCATTAAAGCAATACTACTTAAATCTTTAGTTTTCAAATTTCTTCCTCCATATTGTTAACCTAATTTTATTTTATGGTTAACAATAAAATAACATATTTTTTCCCTATCAACAACTTTAGACTAGATTGAGCAATTTAAATTACAAATAACTGATTTTTTGATAAGCTGGAAATGTTCATAAGAATTGAAAAGGGGGAATTTTGATGTCTGATAATAAAATTACAACTGGTTCAGGACAACCGTGGGCAGATAATAATCATTCACAAACTGCGGGTGTTCGTGGGCCTGTTTTATTGCAAGACTATCAATTACAGGAAAAGTTAGCTCATTTTAATCGGGAACGGATCCCAGAACGAGTTGTTCATGCTAAAGGTGCTGGTGCTTACGGTACATTCAAACTGACTAACGACATGTCAAAATATACTCGGGCAGATCTGTTTAATGGTGTTGGCAAGGAAACACCGATTTTCCTCCGCTTTTCTCAAGTAGCGGGGGAGGCAGGATATCCTGATACTTTGCGTGATGTACGTGGATTTGCTTTACGTTTTTACACTCAAGAAGGAAACTATGACATAGTTGGGAACAATACTCCAACATTTTTCATTAATGATCCTTTGAAGTTCCCAGATTTTATCCATTCGCAAAAACGTGACCCAAGGACGCACTTACGCGACAATAATATGCAATGGGATTTCTGGGCACATTCGCCTGAATCAGTGCACCAAGTCACATATTTAATGGGTGATCGTGGGAACCCAGCTAGTTATCGAACAATGAATGGTTATGGTAGTCATACTTACAAGTGGGTCAATAAAGATGGCGAATCTTGCTGGATCAAATATCATTTTATCAGCCAACAGGGTGTGAAAAATATGACTGATGAAGTAGCTACTAAAGCTGCTGGTGAAGATACTGATTATCTGTTACATGATTTATTTGATGCGATCGAACAAAAAAATTACCCATCATGGAAGGTATATGTACAAATCTTGCCTTACGAAGAAGGTCTGCACTATAAACATGACATTTTTGATATAACGAAGGTCGTGTCACATAAGGACTATCCATTAGTTGAAGTTGGAGAATTTACTTTAAATGAAAACCCAACAAATTACTTCGAAGATGTTGAAGAAGCTGCTTTTGCACCAGCTAACCTTGTACCAGGTATTGAACCTTCGCTAGATAAGTTGTTGCAAGGTCGTTTATTTGCTTATAAAGATGCAGCTCGTTATCGTTTAGGTGCCAATTATGAGCAACTAAAGGTCAACCGTCCACTCAACGAAGTTAAGAATTATGAACGCGATGGCTTCATGTCACAAGGTCACGGTGGAGAAGTAAACTATGAACCAAATGGCAAGAATGGGCCAACAGAAGACTTGTCTGCTAGAATTCATGGTGACCAGTTAGAAGGTCAAACAGGTAATTATGAACCATATGAACCTGATCATTATTCCGCTGCGGGTGCTTTATATAACGTGATGGGTGAAGACGAAAAGAAGCGTCTGGTTAAGACGATCAAAGAAAATCTTGGAATCGTGGATGACGAAAATGTCAAGATCCTTGAAACTAAGCAGTTTTATCAAGCAGATCCAGATTACGGGACTCGTGTTGCTCAAGCGCTTGGACTAAATATTGAAGATATCAAAGATTAAATTAAAAACTAAATAGGCTGTACAAAAACTTTTATCATTATTTATTGCTGCAATAGATAGTGATAAAAGTTTTTTATTGTGAAAAATTTAAAGTTCGGTTGATACAGTGGTTGTGTGGTTTAAATTCATGTGAAACAAATTGTAAGCAACTTTATTTTTTGAAATAAAGCTTGATATTATTGTTAATTTTGTCAATAATTGTAATTGAAAACGATTCTCAATTGAGAACGAAAATTGGGGTCAAATACTAATGATCTTACGAGGTAATCGCTGATATGATAAGAAATAAATGGAAATTAAAAGCAGTATTAATGATCATGTTACTGGCTATTTTTATAGGTGGATGTTCAAAAAGCTCACAAATAAATAATGATGCAAATAGTAGTGAAAAAAATAACAAAAGCCAGTATCCCATTAAAATCAAGAATAAATTTGGGACTACCGTCATCAAACAAAAACCAAAAAGAGTAGCAACGATCCAGTGGGGTAATCAAGATATCCCATTAGCATTGGGTGTTGAACCCGTTGGCTTTTCGGCAGCAAACTTTGGTGTTAAAGACAAAAGTGGGTTATTACCATGGACTAAAAAGAAATTAAAACAATTAGATGTCAAAGATCCTAATGTTTTCCGAGATACAGATGGGCTTGATTTCGAAGCAATTGCTGATTCTAAACCGGATGTTATTTTAGCTGCTTATTCTGGTATTACCAAAGAAGATTATAAAACCTTGTCCAAGATAGCTCCAGTTGTGGCTTATCCTAAATCTCCATGGACAACTTCTTGGAAAGAGCAAGTTCGCTTAGATGCAAAAGGGATGGGGATGGAGAAGCAAGGAAAACGTCTGATATCAAAAACAGAACAAAAAATACAGAATGGTGTTAAACATTATCCACAATTGAAAGGCAAAACGGTGACTTGGGTCAACTTTTCTGCCAGAGATCTGTCTAAATTTCAGATATATACTTCTGCAGATCCACGTCCTGCCTTATTAGAAGAATTCGGATTAAAGTATCCACAAAGTATAACCCGGGAAATCAAGAGTAAACAGAGTTACTCCAAAGATTTTAGTTCAGAAAAGGCTGAAGTTTTAAATGATACGGATATTATCGTCGGTTATGGTGATCAAAAACTATACAAAGCTTTAAAAAACGATCCAATTCTAGGTAAAGTTCCCGCTATTAAGCGTGGTTCAGTCGCTTTTATCAACAGTGATTCACCAATTGTAGCTGCGGGGACACCGACACCTTTATCAATTGATTACACTTTAGATGAATACCTAGATTTATTGGGGAAAGCAGCTGGTAAAGTTCAATGAAAAAGTCAAGCTACGTAAATTTGCATAATAAGACGGAAATTAAATTAATAGTGATATTTCTTTTGCTATTAGTAATAGCTGGGTTTGCCTCTATCTTCATGGGTGTGAAAGACATTACTTTTGGTAATGCGATTTCGGCTTTATTTACGCATAAGATGACAAGTAGTTTGGCAAACAGCATTATTCATAAAAGGATCTTGCGTACATTTTTTGCAATTTTATGTGGTGGTGCTTTAGGAATATCAGGTTCTTTGATGCAGGCAGTGACAAGAAATCCGTTGGCTGATCCTAGTATTTTAGGTATAAATACTGGAGCTTCGTTTTTTGTTGTATGTGGATTAGCTTTTTTGCATATTAGTACTGTAAGTCAATACATTGGGCTGGCTTTTGCTGGTGCACTAATAGCTGCTGGACTTGTATTTGGAATTGTAGCTATTGGTCATCAGGTCGATCCGTTGACATTGATCCTATCAGGTACTGCTGTCAGTATTATGTTTTCTTCTTTAGTGACAACAGTGACCTTGGTTCGTCAAGATGCTATCGATCAATTTCGTTTTTGGCAAGTAGGTAGTTTAGGAACCGTAACTAGTCAAGGGACGACATTTTTTATTCCCATATTTGTGATCGGTTTTCTTATTGCCGTTTGTTGTGCTCCAGGGTTAAATGCATTGATGCTAGGTAATGAAGTAGCTAAAAATTTGGGCGTTAACGCCACGGTTATTAATATTTGTGCGTGCATTGCGGGGATCATTTTATGTGCGACTGCAACTGCTTTAGCTGGTCCAATTGCTTTTATTGGTTTACTTGCGACTCATTGTACGAGATTACTGTTTGGGTCTGATCTAAGGAAAATTATTCCATTATCAGCTTTAACTGGTGCGCTTTTTTTGACCAGTGCAGATGTGATCGGGCGTTTAGTAAGTGATTCGACAGAAATCAATGTTGGTATTATTACATCATTAGTTGGTGCACCTGTATTGATTTATTTAGCGAGAAGAACGAAGGTGCAAGCTGCGTGAAAAGACAAGCAGATATGCAAGAAGATTTATTTGTTGGGCAACGACACCGAAAAAAACGGCGTTATGTTGTTGGCATGTTATTATTTTTGATCTTGCTTTTTGCAGTATTATTTTCTTTGGTATTTGGCCGAACAGTTTATTCAATCAGCGAGGTTTTTCAAGTATTGACCGGACACATTGTTCCGGGTGCGTCATTTACTATTGCGGAATTGAGATTACCACGAACGATAGCATCTGTTTTAACTGGTTTGGCATTTGGTGTTGCTGGTTACGTTTTTCAAACATTACTTAAAAATCCATTAGCTAATCCAGATATTCTTGGTGTTAGTTCAGGATCAAGCTGTGCGGTCGTGGTATGCATCATAGTTTTTCATACTAGTCAGATGACGCGTTCTGTTGTTGCAGTATGTGGTGGTTTATTAACTGTTTTAATGTTGTTTGGGTTGTCTGGACAAAAAAAAGCAGCAACAACTCGCATTATCATCGTCGGGATCGGTTTACAGGCGTTTTATAACGCAGTTATTTCTTATTTTACTGTTACTGGAGATCAGCGTGACCTACCTGAAGCATTACGGTGGTTAAATGGGAGCTTGGATGGTGTGACCATCAAACAATTACCTATTCTTGCTGTAGTAGTTTTGGTCGGTTTACCACTGACGATGTATTTTGGTCAGCGACTAAGTGTGCTTAAATTAGGCGATGAGTTAGCATTATCTTTAGGAGTGAGTGTTAATTTAACTAAGCTGATCTTGTTAACTATGACGGTTATGATGACGGCAATGGCAACGGCTGTAACAGGGCCGATCGCATTTGTTAGTTTCTTAGCTGGACCGGTTACGAATAAAATTATGGGAGAAAACGGGAATAATGTGTTAGCGGCGGGTATGATCGGTGCTTTGCTGGTTTTAGTTGCTGATTTAGTCGGGCAATTTGCTTTCCCTTATCGTTTTCCAGTAGGCGTTGTTACGGGTTTGATCGGGGCACCGTACTTAATATGGCAATTGATGTTAATTAATAAACGAGGTGGGCTTAATGCAAGAGCATGATTTTTATTGTGAAAATATTAACGCAGGATATACGGAAAAAGCGATATTAAACAATGTTTCTTTACGGATACCTGCTGGCAAGATCAGTGTTTTGATCGGAGCAAATGGTTGTGGAAAATCTACTTTACTGCGTGTTTTGGCGGGTTTCTTGATTCCTACAGCTGGGCAGGTCAAATTAGACGGTAAGCAACTTAAAAAGTATTCACCGAAACAAGTGGCCCAGATCCTAGCAGTTTTGCCACAGCAGTCAAGTACACCAGTTGGACTAAAAGTTATTGATTTGATCAGTCAAGGGCGTTTTCCACATCATTCTTTGTTTAGTCGTTTTAGCAAACAGGATGAAAGTGCCGTTTTAGAGGCGATGGAAATGGTAGGGATAACAGAGTTAGCAAACAGAGATGTTAGTGAACTTTCCGGTGGTCAAAAACAACGGGTTTGGATCGCATTAGCATTGGCTCAACAAACCGATATTATATTTTTGGATGAACCGACTACTTTTTTAGATATGGCTTATCAAGTAGAAATATTAGACCTGTTAGCGGATTTAAATAAGCGTTTTGGCAAAACTATTGTAGTGATTTTACATGACATCAATTTAGCGGCACGTTATGCAGATCGTCTTTTTGCATTAAAAGATGGTGTGTTGATCAAAGAAGGGGCACCGCGCACCGTCGTAAAAAAGGATCTGATCAAAGAAGTTTTTGGTTTAAATTCAATGATCGTTGAAGATCCCGTTGTGCATAGCCCGGTAGTGGTACCAATTGGAAAATAGGCATAAAAAATGGAATGACCGGTTCGTTTGTGTATAACAAGCGTACCGGTCATTCCTTCGTACTTCGAGGATTATCCATATGTCATTCTCTCCTTGATTTAATTTGCATGGACAAAATTATTTTTCTGGTAAGAAAATGTCGTTGTGGACATTAGCTTTGCGCCATGCAGAAAAAGATAAATTGTTTTTGCGTTTTGCAATTGAATAATCGTATAAATCATTGACGATATCCAATACTAAAGCCAAAACAATTAAAAGGAAAAGAAATAGACCAAGTAGTCTTAACATTTTGATCCCTCCCTTTAAGGATCATCATATTTAAGATGCATTGACCATCTCATCGATCCACCTTTATTATAACAAAATAAGCTGGTTATGCTCAATCCTGTTATCTTAAAAAGTTGAAAATTTGACTGCTTTATTTTTGTTAATTACATACGTTTTTTGAAAATTAACGAATAGCTTGCAAATAAACAAACCAAAGCTAATAGTGCAAATATTAAGGGCAGTCTTGTTGTGTGATCGAAAAGTAAGAAAAGCAGAAAACCACCAAAGAAAAGTATTGTTAAGTGATCTGTCCACGGATAGCCAGGCATTTTAAAAGTAGGGCTTCCAGCAGGATTTGCTTGCCGGAATTTTAAATGACAAAAGACTAAGATCAACCAGACAAGCACAAAACTGGTCGTAGAGATACTAGAAATTAATTCAAAAACATTTTCAGGCATCAAATAGTTTAATAAAACAACGACCAACAAAATGACCGTGGAAAAGTTCAATGAAGCGTATGGTACCCCATTTTGGTTCACTCGTGCCAGTTTTTTGGGCGCATTTCCGTTGTTGCTTAGTGAATGTAGCGTACGACTGGTACTAAACAGACAGCTATTTGTCGCCGAAAGAGCAGCAGTTAACACTACAAAGTTTAAGATGCCAGCAGCACCAGGTATACCGATCGCAGCAAAAACTTGAACAAAAGGGCTGGCAGAAGTAGAAATTTTATCCCAAGGATAGACACTCATAATTGCGATCATTGAACCTACGTAAAATAGGCCGATCCTAATTGGTAGACTATTAATAGCTGTAGGCAGATTTTTTTCTGGGTCCTCAGTTTCACCAGCAGTTAGTCCGACCATTTCGATACCAACAAAGGCAAAGACGATCATTTGAAACGACATTAAGAAACCATAACCACCAGTAGCGAAGAAACCACCATGACTCCATAGATTAGAAAAACTGGCAATATTACCACTAATATTAAAGTTAAAAATTGCTAGAAAAAATCCAATTGCGATCAAAATAACGATCGCTAAAACTTTTATCATTGAAAACCATGATTCTAATTCGCCAAAGAGACGGACGTTGACATGATTTATCAAATATAAACATAGTAAAATTATCAGCGGTGTCGCCCATTGTGGAAAGTTAGGGAACCAATATTTAACATAGATCCCAGTTGCAGTTAAATCTGCCATGGCTAAGCTGATCCAGCAAAACCAATATAACCAGCCGACTACAAATTCTAAGCGGTCGCCCAGATAGAGTTTGACGAAATCTAAAATCGAATGTTGAGATAGATCAGACAATAGTAATTCTCCGACTGCACGCATCATGAAAAAGCAAAAAAGCCCCACGATAATATAAGATAAGATGATCGATGGGCCAGAAGAACTGATTGCATTACCAGAACCCAGAAACAGGCCAGTTCCAATTGCTCCGCCAATCGCGATCATCTGGATGTGTTTGTTTTGTAGAGAACGCGAAAGATCCTCTTTTTTTTGCGACTGTTTCATCATTATTCTCCTTCTAAAAACTTGAATAGACAGGTATATCAAAGTAATCGTGAAAGCGCATAAAAAGCGCTCCTTGTACCATATGTTCAGTACAAGGGGCGCCTTTTAACGCTGTTCCACCCAAGATTCACGGTCATACAAGCGATGGCCGTCTTTAAGCAAATATAACTGATATAAAAAGCAATACTTACTATAGCACTGATAAAGGTAGTGCGACCTTAATGTTAGTGCTTGCCATTTTTACTAGCTTTCAGCGACTACTAGTTCTCTGTTTTTCTGATATGTAATAAGTCTTAACCTATCTTACATGTTTTTTATTGTAGATAGCAAGTGTCGTTTGCAAAAATTAGGGCAAAAAAAGAAACCCATTAGTATAAGGGCTTCGATCTTTGTCATAGACAATTTATATCTCATGTCTCATTTGGAGAATGTAGACACGACATAATTGCATCCCATTAGCATACAATCATCAGCATACTTCAGTTTTTACATAAAAGCAAGTGAAAAAGTCCGAAAATTTGTAATTGTTAATGAAAATGTATACATTGGTATATATCAAACCTTACTATGAAATTAAAGAAAACGTACCTATTTTTGATATCGGTTTTTTTAAGGACTAATCGTTTTTTAGGATAAGGAATTGTTAATGTGCATATAAATAGTCATTCCTTTTTGGAAATAGTATGAGTTTGAATAATTAAAGGGATGTTCGTTTTTAGTACAATTGATCTCTTCGATCCGCAAGGTTGGTGTTCCAACAGGTTGTTCACTTTCTTGCGCTTCTTTTTCACCTAAATTATAAACACTCACGTATTCATCTGCATTTGTGATTTCGATATCGTAGTTTTCGATAATAAAATCAAAAATTGAGTTTTCGCAAATTTCTTTATTAAGGTAAGGAACTTGTTGCTTCAAATAATAGGCATGTTCTAAACTGATCAAGTCCTTACCAGAAAAACGCAGGCGACTGACATAATAAACTAAGTCCTCTGGTGCACAGTCTAAATGTTTTGCCACTTCTTTGCCAGCAGGGATGACTTCTAAGGCTAAAACCTTGGAAGAAATGACAGGCTTCTGACCGAGAGTCCCCAGACCATTTTTACCTGCGATGTTCATAAAGTAGCCATCACTGTGGAGAGGAGCATTAACAAAATAGCCACTACCTTGGACGCGTTTGATCAAACCTTGTTCAAATAACGCATCCATCGCATTGCGGATAGTATTGCGACTTGTATCGTACATCTCAACCAATTTTGCCTCGCTAGGAAGTTTATCAGTATATTTTCCATTTGCAATCTGTTTAGAAATTTCAAAAGCTACTTTCTTATATTTTAGTACCATGATTTATCCCTCCTCATATTATGGGGTTGTATTTAAAAGAGTTCAAAAAGCTAAAGGTATTTTAGTGCATACCTTATTTTTATTTGTTCTACTCTGTGTTATTTTAACAAGTATTTCTTATCTCCAAGCGGGTCTTGAGATGTTAGGATCTTTGGCCCGTCATTTGTAATAGCTAGTGTATGCTCAAACTGTGCTGATAAGCTGTGATCACCTGAAACGTAATATTCCCAGCCAGTTTCGGGCACAACTTTAGTGTCGATCTCCCACGCACCCCCGGCATTGACCATCGGCTCGATCGTAATAACCATTCCAGCTTTCAAACGGAGTCCTTGGTGTGGCATTCCGTAGTGATAAATATCGGGTGCTTCGTGGACAGACGGCCCGATCCCATGACCGATCAATTCCCGGACATCACCCATGTGGTTTTGTGTTTCAACATACTCTTCGATGGCATGGCCAATATCACCGACACGATTACCGACCTGCGCTTGCTCAATACCTAAGTATAGAGCTTTATGTGTGACTGCTATCAATTTGTCGATCTTTGGAGTTGATTCCCCGATAACATAAGTCCAAGCAGAGTCACTTTGGTATCCGTGCCAGCTAACACAGAAATCGACTTTAACTACATCATGATTTTTAAGCTTTAATCCTTTACGTGGTGTAGCATGGGCGACCTCTTCATTAATACTGATACATGTTGCATATTTATAGCCATCGACACCTTTTTCAGAAGCGATGGCATCGTGTTCTTGGACGTATTGGTCAACTAATTGATCAATTTCCCAAGTATCGATTCCAACGTGTAATTTATCTTTTAACATTAGATGTGCACCTGCTAAAATAGCACCTGAATGTTGCATACCTTCAATTTCTCTTTGTGATTTTAATGTTATCAAATCATTGTCTCCTTGTATTCTTGTTTCCAGATTTATCCGTAATTACTATTTTATCTTAATTAACTCGTATTATAATAAAAAAATTGTTTCATTGAGCGCAATTCTTCTTAATTTATTATACGCTTAAATAAAATTGAATTGTTGGGATAATTATCAATTGTTAGATTTTAATATAAAGTTAGAGCATAGTACCTAAAATAAGTAGTTATTGTACTTTAACTGCAGCTCAGAGTGGACAAAGCAAAGTGTTTTTCAAAAACTGTAACAGTTTGTCACCATTATCCTCAACATGATTTTTCCTGTGTTAGTAAGTATATTAGGCATATTGTAGTATGTTCTTGCAAAAAAACAAGGTCTAGTAGTAGAAGATACAGTTAATTTCGATTATTTGACAATTACTTGCTGGTGTCACACACTAAATATGGAAAATACTTGAACTATTTAGAGCGAAGGAGGCCGTTACTTCTAAAGTATTTGAAAACATTTGTAGAAAGCAAAGTAACAAGTATTTAATAATGAGGAGTGATCAGATGACTGAAAATATTTTGACCCAAACAACGGAGTTAAATAATGGCATCAAGATGCCAGTCTTTGGGTTAGGTGTCTGGAAAACGGATAATACTAACGCTGCTAATTCTGTTTCGACTGCGATCCAAGATGGATATAAGATGATCGATACAGCCAGACAATACGGAAATCAACCAGGTGTTGGTGCTGGGATCAGGGATGGTTTACTGAAAACTGGCTTGAATCGAAAGGATCTATTCGTAACTTCTAAAGTATTCAATGGTGATGTTGGGTATCAGTCTACTTTAAAAGGCTTCTATGAAACTTTAAATGAATTGCAACTGTCATACTTGGATCTTTATTTGATCCACTGGCCAGTAGATGGGCGTTATCTGGATAGTTGGCATGCTTTGGAAGAGTTATACCGTAAGGGAAAAATTAAGGCGATCGGTATTTCTAATTTTGATAATGAACGTCTACAAGATCTGTTGGAACATTCTGATGTAACGCCAGCGATCAATCAACTAGAATTCAACCCGCTCAATCAGGAAAAAGATATTCGGCAATTAATGCAGTTACAGGGTATTCAACTAGAAGCCTGGTCACCACTTGGTGGGGGTGAGTCTTTGAATGACCCAACTATACAGAAACTAGCTGACAAATACCATAAGACTGTCGCCCAAATTATTTTACAATGGGATGTTCAACAAGGTGTGATCACTATCCCTAAATCAGTCCACGAAAAGCGGATCATTGAAAATAGTCAAGTTGGTGATTTTGAATTGTCACAAGATGATATTGCAGCTATCAACCAATTAGACCAAGCTAAACGAAGCTTGTGGTATGATGACTTTGATTGGCACGACCCGCAAAATCCTAATGGGGTCTCGGATACGATCGATCAATGGGACGATCGAGAAAAATTTCTCAACAAAAAGTAAATTAAACAAATGATCTAATATAAGTTAGTTAAGCCATAGTGACAGACCTTAGTAGTTTTGCTAAAGGATGTTGATGATTGTGCTTAGTTTTGAAATGGAGCTGGGACATAACTAGCTGTGTGCTCCTAAAAGGGTCGTCGATTTATCCTATTAAATGGGTTAAATCGACGGCCCTTAAACGTGTTTCAAAACATTTTTTGTCACAGTTTTTGTTTTTTTGACGTAATTTAGCAAAATAATTAAAAATACATGACATGTTGATTTGAATTATAGTAAAGCGCTTTACACAATAATGCAAAGGCTTTATATTTACTATGTAAGTGGTTCGTAAAAAATTTTAGTGGCATAAAAAATAGCTGTACTTCGATACTCGTAGGCAAGCTATAGTCTTTTAACCGCAGATAGCTTAAAATTAAGGTAGCTAGTACAAGTGGGAGGAATATAAATGGCAATTAATATTATTATGGATACAGACCCAGGCATTGATGATGCTGCGGCTTTAACGATGGCGATCAACGATCCTCAAATCAATTTGAAGTTAGTCACTGCAGTTGCAGGTAATGTAACAGTCGATAAAACAACTGCTAATGCTTTGAAAATCGTACATTTCTTTGGTAAAGATCAAGAGATCCCAGTTGCAGCTGGTGCTAAGCAACCACTGATCAAGCCGTTTGAAGATGCGGCTCGGATCCACGGTGAATCAGGTATGCCTGGTTATGATTTTGGTAATGATTATGGACAACCGATCAAAAAAACAGCAGTGGAAGCATTAAGAGATGAGATCATGGCAAGCGATGAGCCAATTACTTTGATCCCGACTGGTTCATATACTAATATTGCTTTGCTGTTTTCTGAATATCCTGAAGTTAAAGAAAATATCAAAGAAATTATCGCAATGGGAGGTACTTTGTCTAAGGGAAATATGACAAGTGCTGCTGAGTTTAATGTCTTCACTGACCCCCATGCTGCAAAGATCATGTATGACTCGGGGATCCCGATCGTAATGGTGGGGCTAGATGTAACGTTAAAAGCTTTACTGACCCCTGAAACAATGGATAAATTAGGTACAATGGGACGTTCTGGAAAAATGCTGCAGGCTTTAGTTACTCACTATAACGATGGTGATGATAACGGACATCCAATGCATGACGTGAATACGATCTTTTATTTACTGCATCCTGAAGCGATGACAACTGAAGAAATGTGGGTCGATGTGCAAACAGAGGGACCAGCAATGGGTGAAACTGTGGGAGATATTCGTGGTGCTTACCATGATGGTAAAACAAACGCTAAGGTGTGCGTTAATATTGATGCTGCAGCCTTTAACAAATGGTTCTTAGAAGAAGTCGCTGCGATCAAGGATTAAATTGGAATAATTCTTATAAAATAGGGGCTGGGACAAAACTAGCTGTGTGATACTAAAAGGGGCCGTCGATCTATCCCATTAAATGGGGCAAATCGGCGGCCCTTAAACGTGTTACAAAAGATTGAAGCCTTGCTGTAAGGACGATTGTGTCATTCTGGTTCTTCGCTTTGCTACGACCCAAAATAACGCAATCGCCGTTACAAATCGGCTTCAAAACATCTTTTGTCTCACTCTATATTTTTAGCTTTAATTGTGAAATGGTCCGTGGCAGTTGACAGTTAACGAGCGGTTCAAATTGCTATCTGAAATAAGTGAATTCATCGTAATATTTTAAAACTATTAAAGTATATTAGCTATTTCCTGAATTATTCATACTTTTCGTTGCAGTAAAAACTTTGTGCAAAGTCACTTTAGTGTGTAAAAA
>DXAP01000044.1 GCA_019116985.1 Candidatus Ligilactobacillus excrementavium
TGGACGTAATGGGATCGCCGATTCGTATTCAGTTCAAAGAAGGGGAAAACCCGTATGCGAATAAGCGTAACACCCTGACGCCAACCCAGATGCGTAAACGTAAGCGTCTGATGAAGCACATCAAGAAAAGCAAATAGCGAATCTTCACGATTCACTAAACACTACAAAACTTTATAAGCCCGCATGTTGCGGGCTTTTTTATTATCACTAGTTGTCATAACAGTTCATAAAGATGCAAGATATTGTGTACACAAAAGTGTGCCCAAAGAGAGGTTCTTGTGGTTTGGGTACACGGTGTTAGAAATTGGGTACACGGTGACGATGGCTTTGCGTACCCGATGTAACGTATTCAGGTGTTCGTAATGGCAAAATTAACTGACCTACAAATCAAAGCTTGGATTAAAGCCGATGAGAGATTCGAAGGTAAGGCAGACGGAAACGGGCTTTATCTTCGATTTAGGAAAAGTGACAAATTCCCTAACTGGCGCTTTCGTTACAAGTTAGGCGGAAAATCGCGAGTTGTGCTGATTGGTTCGTATACTGATTTCTCTCTTGCAAAAGCAAGAGAGGTCGCCAGAGAACTGGCAGCCCGTGTTTCTCTTGGTTATGACGTAGCAGGAGAGAAACAGAAGCGAAAAGCTGAAGCATTGGAAAAGATTGAAGCGCAAAAGAACGCAAAACGAGTATCAGATTTAGCTGTTGAGTATTACTCGCGGCAGATAGAACCCACTTACAAGCATCCGGAGTTATTTCGCAGTAGCTTACAAAAAAACATTGTCGCATCTATCGGCAAAATGAAAATTGAGGATGTACGCCCGAAACATATCGACGATGTTTTGCAGGATGTATTAGAGCGCGGTTCTCCTACTGTTGCGAATGACGTGCTAAGAATGCTTAAGCGCCTTTTTGATTATGCTGTTGTACGCGGGATGATTGAAGTAAACCCCGCGATTTCATTTAGTTCAAAAGATGCAGGTGGGAAAGAGCAAGGGCGTAAGCGAGCACTTACGCGTGAGGAGCTAGTAATGTTTTTTAAAGCTCTGCGTAAGGGGCGGGGTATTAGCAGAGAGAACGAATTAACGTTTAAAATCATTCTCGCGCTAGGGGTTCGCAAGATGGAATTATGCGCTGCCGAGTGGTCAGAGTTTAATCTTGATGAAAAGGTTTGGCATTTTCCTGCTAATCGAGCAAAAAATGGTGAGGAGATAGACATCCCGCTAGCTGATCCTGTTATCGAGTGGATCAAGGAAATCCGTCTGTTTGCTGGTAATAGCCGCTGGTTAATTCCGGCAAGGAGGGGGAGGACTACATCGCACGTTAGTCGCAGTACGCTGAATATGGTTTTGCCTTCAGTATTAAAAGAGATGCCTGATGTTGAGCCATTTAGCATTCATGACTTACGACGTACGATGCGTACCCAGATGGCAGCATTGGGGATTGATCCTGTAATAGCTGAAAGATGTCTTAATCATAAAATACCCGGTGTTGAAGGTATTTATAATCGCCACCACTATTTTGAAGAGAGAAAAGCTGCGTTGGAGCAGTGGGCTGAACTGCTGGTTACGCTGGAAAGTGGTGAAGATTACAACGTCGTCCCCATGAAAAAATATAGTAACTGTAATTAGCAGGAGATCGAAATTATGGTGGCGATACAGCTTGTGTGGAGCTAGCGTATATGAAATTGAAACAGAACAAGGGTGAACTATAGGGATTGCTACGCGGGAAATTTTTTGGTTGTAGACTTGGGATAATTGAAAAAATTATGTACAGTATTTATGGGGCAGGATGCCCCATAATGTGAACTAAACATAAACATGGATCGTTATTATGGAAAATTACCTTACCGCGCGAGAATCCGCGCAATATCTTGGCGTTTGTCTATCACGCTTTTACCAATATAAGCGTTACATTCCAGCTTTTCCGACTTGCACCGTCCAATCTATCAACGGCAGAAAGCGCAGAGTATGGTTGGTCGCAGATCTCGACCAATTCGCAGCCCGATTTCTGTAAGGGGCGAATGATGGAAGCATTAACACGAAACCAAGCTACCGCACAGATCCGCGATATTCTGTTAGATGGTCATAGCCTTACCCCAACCCAATTTGATAGATACTTATCTGCGGCTGGTGGACATGAGCGCAGCCGTGTTTTAACACTGTTACGTAATGATTGGGGTATCCCCGTCGAACAGCGAATGGATGGTGCATATCACATTCCAGAAAGGGATTTGGTAAAATACCGACTCGACAAAGCGGGAACGCTTTGTATATGGCGCACCAATGCAAGATACACGAAGATATTACGCAAGGTTGAGTCTGCGTTACGAATACTTAGGGGGATCAGAGGGGACGTGTCTGAATCGTCGTTCTCAGAGATAACGCGAGCAATTGGGGAAAAGTACCTGTAAGACATAAAAAAACCCGCCCTGCCAGGCGGGTAATTTTAGGAACATATTCGCAATGAAATTATATCACGGGGATCGCGCTGAACAACACATCGTGCGCAAGCGTGGTGCATTTGTTGACGCTTACATGAAACCACGCAACCAAAACAGGCAAAGAAAGAAAACATGCCCAAACAGCCACATCAGAAAGCGCAAAGTGGCTTTTTCGATTGACAGGCTTAGAGCCTTCAAAAGACGTCTACTCTCTATCGATCTGGATGCTACACAAGGCGAAAACGCATATATGCTGACCTTACGCCCAGCACAGTGCATTACGCCGGAGACTTTGAAAACGGCGATAACCACATTCACTCGCTCGCTTACGAGACGCAGTATTCCGTGGATATATTGCGTTGAGTGGGCGGCGTTTCAGGATACCCTACATTTACACATGATTGTGAAAGTTCCAGATGAGAATACAGCGAGAGACTTGCTGGTTGCGTGGGTAAAGCGCCAGCCATATGAGGGTCGCCGTAATTTAATTGAAAATCAAGATGTTAGATTTGTATACAGCTTTGACGTCCTATCGTACCTTACAAAAGGTAAAACTAAACTTAAGGAGTTTAATGCCAGAGCAGAAAAAAGCCCGTACGACTGGTTATCAGTGTCCGTATGGGCGTCATCCAGTAATTGGGCAACGCACGCATCGCAGATCATAACCCCAGAAGCAGCAGGATACTTTGAAGTACGGCGTACGCAGTTGAAACTTGAAGCGTCAAAAGCAAAAAGACCAGCGCAGCGCCGCAGGATACAGCGAACACTGGCTGACTCACCCGAACGATCACATGTGAAACCAATCATCGTTACATGCAGCGATAAAACATACTACAACTTACAAACGCTAGCCCTCAGAAAAGCCGCAGAGGTAGAGCGTAGAGAGGCGCTACAAGCCAGACAGTACTCACCGAAGGCGATAACGCTTTGTGAATTGTTAAGAAGTAAACCGCTGTTGCTGGTGCTGAGAAAAGCGCGCTTGAACATATCCAGAGAGAGAAGGATGCGCAGTTACTATTAGTAGTAGAGTTTTGCGACCGTTTGTGGTTTTTTTAATCAAAAATAGTCATTAAACCACAACATAATCTCCTCAAACGTCAGTAGCGAGAAAGCCGCCAAAGGCGGCGACTCGCATTCGACGATTAAGACCTGTCGCGGGAGAAAGCCGCCAGAGGCGGCGTATCCGCGTAGCTCAATGAAAAATCAAAAGTCTTAGAAAAAAACGCAATTTTGATGAAGGGCAAGCCCATAGAAATATCAATATTTAGGATTCACTCTTATAGAAAAATTGACGTATAAAAAACAAGCAATGTTATGATGATAAATGAAAAAACAGAATTAAAAACAATAATATAGAAAATTTCATTGTATTGCTGAAAGCCAGAATACCTGCAACGTAACGTCAATACTGTAAGAGTTTTTTGGGATGTGTACCCTGTATGGTACACGTAAAAAACCCAGCCAACGAAAAACAGATATTGAAATAAATTTTTGAAGTATTTTATTGTGGAGTGATCATAATGTAAAACTTCCTTATTTTTAAATGTTATTGCCCCGGAGCTGGTTTACTCCGGGTTAGTTCTGCATCGGTAGAACAATTCACTCATGAGGTGAGCTTGTTTGGCAAGGATAGCATCTGCACATTACGCACGAATAGCTCTGAGAGAATAAATATCTTCATGACTTTTTTTAAACTGCTCTAAGGTGAGATCAAGTATTTTCATGAGTGTATGTTCAAATCTATTATTGCCAATGAATTCATCTCCCGGAGCTACTGAAGCACATAATAAAAATGGCATGGCAGGTGTTTCTGAAAACACATCAAAAGCACTATTGTGAAAATCTCGTACTTGAGATTCTTCATCAGGATTTAAAATCATTAAACCGGCTATTTTGTTTTGAGCATTTGAAATCGAATGAAGTCCGTGTAAGTACTTAAGCGTCAAATCAGGTAGGTAATGGATAAATGCTTTGTCTGAATATGTGTACTTAGCATCTAAAATAATAAACTTTTCGTTATCAAAAGTATCACTTATTTTTATAACAAAGTCTGGGGATCTATTTGAGAATCGTCCAGAACTAGAGCGTTTTGATACTTTTCCATTGTAAATAGTCCAACCTTCAGTATTAACAAGTCCTCTTAAATCAGCCATTGGATGTTTAGCCATCCAGTATTTAGGCTCATAAAATAAATTTAATTTAAGGTCTTTTTTGAGATTGAAGCTAAATGAAAGTGATTCACTAGTTGGTTCTATTGTCGACTTGGAGATGTATTTTTTCTCTAAAACAACCTTAATATAAAATAGAGAGTAATACTCAAATAGTTTTGGTATGCTTTGGATAGATAATAATTCCTCTTGAACACTCCAGTCAGGGCTGCCAAAACGATACCAATCAACAATTTTTTTAAATACTGATAAATACAATGAATCTTTTTTTGCCTTCATAGTGAATGTCGGTATGCCAACAATATTTTTTTTTGAGGGGATTTTTTCAGTCATAAGCCTTTTAATGGAATGCAGATTCACTAAAATAGACTTGCACTTTAATATTTTTCTCTCGTTAATGCTTTTTTGAAATTTCTGTATTTGACTAAAAAAACTGACATACCCTGAAGGCGTGCCATTTACTTTATAAACTTTTCTTTCGGGACTTTCAAATCCAGATAGTAGTGTCGATGTAGTTTGGATTAAAGTATTTATGAAGCCATGTAATACCTGATTTTCGTAGACGTCAGAGTCCTCAGTTGCCTGATACTCAATTAATTTCCTTGCTCCATAAAGATTATTATTATGTTCCAAAACAGCATTGTCTATATAATCAGTCTCAAATAGCTCATCAGCATTATTGCAAAGCCACGAAAGTGTCAAATCATCAACATTAGTACTGTTGTCTGGGTAAACATATTTTTCTCGAGTGGATAATTTAGTAATTGGCCGAGTAATTATTTTTTTTACTAGGGTTGAAGTCTTTTCTGTAGTGTTCTCTATTTGCTCAAGTAAAATCTCGGCTGGAGTATCTCCATGTTTATAACCAGCTTTGCGGCGGGTTACTCTAAAAAAAGAACATAATGCCTCGCTGTCAATTCCTGCTAAAAATGAAAGCATTTTTTCTACTCGCTCAGCATTTATTTTTTTAGCCAATACTTCTATTGGTTGAAAGTTAAAGAGCTTAATTTGATCTTTAATTTGTGCCTCTAACATTAACTCAGCGACACCATAATAATTATGGAAAAAACACTCGTGTGAGAATCGTCCTAGTCTCTTAGGTTGCCACTTATAAGTCCAAAGATCATTATGGTTTTCAATTATAGTTGGTTCAACTTCATTTTCGTATAGAAGCAAAGATATTTTATCGTAATAAATATCGCTGGAAAATGATATTTCTATTGACTCATCTTCAAGAATGAAAAAAGATGAGTTACTTCTAGCTTCAACTAAAGGTAGTTCAAAAGCGTCTCCTTGACGCTTCCCCCCCCAAATTGAAATTTTAATTTTCATCTAATTCATCCTTAAAAATACGAGTACGACTCGCTATATATATCGCCATTATTTATTATGTTTTTTAACGTCGCTTTAGATATGTTTAAATCAAGTTCAACTAGTTTTTGCTCAAGATTATGTAGTCTTTCTTTGAAACCACTACCATAACCCTCAATCAATGGCAGAATATGTTGATTAATAGCAAAGTCTAAGGGCTGGACTCTTAGCCCCTCGATTTCATTCGCCACATGGCAATACCGCTTAATTGCGTTATATTTCCTTTGACTAACTCTTATTGATGTCGTTCTATTAATTGGTGTTCTTAAAATTTCTATGATTTGTTCAAGTGAATTCTCTTCTTCAGTAGTAAATGAAGATTCATACAAGTTTACATCAAAGCAACTTTCTAAGGATTCATTATTTATTGCACCATCGAAGTCTATAGTCTTTAATAAATTAGACTTAAATTCTGAGTTATGATTTAAACTTATAACTGGAACACGATCAATCAATCTTGGTGACAAACGTTCCGTAGAGGCATCATTATTTATAGTTGCGATAAAACGTACGCTTTTTGAAATATTTATATGCCTTTCAACATCTGAAGGTATGCCAGAGTCAATTTTTCTATTTCTACCTTCAGGATCACACATGCCTAAAAAATCTGACCAATAATGTTCAACGCTGGATAGGTTTGCTTCATCTAACAAAATTAGCTTCAGATAGTCTTGATTATGATCACTTTTCAAAAATTCATAAAGTCCCGTTCGTGCCGGTTGGTAAACATCTTTTAAAGAGTTATAAAATCCTAATATATCTCGACTAGAAACCCAGGCACGACCTACAGGGATATTAATGAAGTTACTTGTGTTATAAGTGTTTTCTTCACTAGTTAACCCCATGCTTTGTGCAAGCCTGATGGCTGTGGAGGTTTTCCCTGTCCCAGGTGGTCCTGCTAAAATTGTCATAAATGACTGATTTAAGCATATAAGTAAATTAGACATTTCATCAAATGAGAAATTTCTACCATTGTCATTACTAAATGAATCTATCAAATAATTTATATAATCATTCCTGTTCTCTTTAGTCAGTTTTATGGTGGATGGTGTTATTTTAGTTTTATATATTTTGGGTGAACTCTCTTTAACTCTTCCTCCATTTAATAATGTAGTCAAGGTTTGAATTTCTACTGCTTTCTCTAAAAGTTGTGGAGAGTTTAAAGTTGCCTTTTTAAGACTTACAGCTTTTTCAACAGATTCTTTTTCTTTATCAAGATCTTCTTTTCGCCTTTTTAAATAATTTATCTCTTCTACGAGTGAGTTATAATCATTTACCCGTGATAAGGTGGAATAGAAATCATTTAGTTTTTGAGTTGTATCATTTATTTTTTCTTCTAAAATTGAGTTTTCTTCTGTCAATGATTGTTGTTTTTGTAATAATATTTTATGCGCATCTTCAGCAGTTTGTTTTTTTATTTTTTCTATTTCATCTTTAGCTTTTAATTTTTCTGCTTCGACATTTTTTACTTCAAATTCAAATTCTGATTTTTTATTAGCGATTAATCTTTCTAGATCACTTAACTCTTTATCTAATTTTAATTTTTGAACTCTGGTAACTTCTTCAAGCTCTTCAGATTTTTGTTTCACTAATAAATCTTTGTTTTTTGCAAAGTAATTATCCAAATAAAGCCTTCCATCTCTACTTTCAGCTAAAAATTCTTGAACTATTTCCTGCCCAAACGGACTAGAGTCTAAGAAATCACCTAAAAGTTCTTTAAGCCTTTTTAGGCGCTCGCTGTTCTCTAGTACTTTGTTCTTTTTAACATATTCGTCAATGCCTTGTGAGAGTTTTTGTGCTTCACTTTTTCCTAATGGGTTTTTGTTTTTAGAAAAACCATTACCAAAACCATTTTTTGTGAAATATGATACTAATCGAGTATCAGATATGTAATCAATTTGGTCGTAAGATAAAGTTGAAAGGTCTTTTAGATTATTTATATAATTTCTATTTTCACCTTTAATATTCCATTCAGAAGATAACTTATCTTCGACTATATAGTTAAATCCTATTCTCGCGATATGATCTTGTTTTAACTGTAAGGGGGATGGTGTTGATAATGGTGATAGCTGCCAATTATTATCTTGTTTAGATGCTTTGAAAGGTCCATAAATATAATCGCTGTTCTCAATAAAAAACTGAGTACTAGGAGCATCAATATCATGACTAATGAAACCTGTCGTGATATCGGGTAATTCGGATTTTATGATCGGTATGAAATAGTTTTTTTCAAGTCTTTCAACTTTATTCCCTAATCCAAAATGCTTCTGATGTCTAGAGTTATTTTTCCAGTCATCATCATTGCTTTCATAAAACTCGGTAAGAATAAATAATTCGTCATTGCCAAACTGTTGGCTAATATTCATGAATCCTTTTGATATAAAAATCCCTCCATTAGGGAAGTCATTTGTATCTATTTTTTCATATGCTCCGTTTTCGGTTATATACGCAACAGGGATTACCAATCCCATATCTGGATTGACAGTATGATTTTCTTCTTTTATGACTAATATTCTGTTCATAATCACTCTTTTCCATAATAAGCATGCTAATTATAAATTCATCAACTATGACTAATAGTTATAATTTCATTTTGTTATGTTTTTATATATCTTGTTTTCATTCTTTAATGTCTGAGTAGAAGTGACAGCAATAGGTAAGGAAATTTTTTCTATACCGATGGAAGAATGAGGCTTACATCGACGGTATGAAAAATCAATAGATAATTAAATTATTTTTTATTTCAATTTGTTGAAAAATTGCTCTGTCTTGGAATCACTGCGTTCGCTAAGCGATTAACAGGGTCGAAAGGTAGATAAGTGAGTTTACTTTCGGCTGGAGCGTCTACCGGAGTGAGGTAGTCCAGATGACTCAAAACTACATAGCCGGGGAGACCTTTAGATCCGCCTACGACACTAGAACTGCCATATTCATATGTATCTTACTTACTTCAACAACTAAGTAACTACTTACCATTTTTGTTATATCTGATATTGTCTGCTTATGTGATAAGTCATGGGTGGATGTTTACATTGATGATTCGCAAGCCGCATTTTCCTCATCCGGAATATGACATTGAAGAAGCCAGAGAAGCGTTAACTTACCAGCTTCGGGGGCAGCAGTCAGAACACTTCGAAATAACAAGCGCAGAAATGGACAAGTTGCTTAGATTTGGGGTACTGGAACTACGCCCGGATCGTGAAACAATGAGTTACGGTGTACTGACACCAGAGGATTTAGTGAGGGCTTACTATTACTATTTACCACCAGAGCCAACGCCTGAGCCACCAGCCAAAAAACATCCTCTTAAGATACACAAAAAGCTCAGGATTGAGTCTTACTCTGTAAAAGATAAAGCGCGGGAGAGACCGCTTAAAATACCTTCAAAGAAAGCTGGTTTTCATGAAGAGACAAGGATAGAACGGGAGAATGATGTCACCAGCTCTGATTTTCCAAGCCAAGGATATGTGAGTGTGCAAAAGGTAGCCGATTTTCTTGCTGTGAGCAAAAGCACATTACAGCGATGGAAGATGAGACCCGATTTTCCAAAGCCAGTTAAAATGGGTGAGAGGCGAGTAATGTTTGATGCCGCAGAGATTTTGGCATGGAGCAAAAAACAAGCAAAAAATCGATAAAGTGTCAATTTTATGTGTACACATGGGTGTACCCAATGGAAAGGTGATCGTTAGAAAATCATTTAAAATCAAATATCTTTCGTTGTTTTTTGTGTTTCACATCAAGAAAAATAAATAATTATCCGTAAGTATTTTATCTGCCATTCCCTCTATGAATGTAGAGGGAATGGCTACCGGAGGAATTCATATGGAACTGCATTGTCCACAATGTCAGCATGTGCTTGATCAGGATAACGGCCATGCGCGTTGCCGATCCTGCGGGGAATTTATTGAAATGAAAGCTCTTTGTCCAGACT
>DXAP01000045.1 GCA_019116985.1 Candidatus Ligilactobacillus excrementavium
CTTTAGTCCTACTCTATAAAAACAATTTCCGAGAAATAATTGTCCCATAAATTAATGTAATAACTTAAAAACGAATGAATTAATCCTGAACATAGGAAAATCCATTCGTTTTTTGCGCTTCTCAGATTTCAAATCAAGTGCAACAGGCGCAAAGTGATAACCTAAGATCCGCCGATATTAGCTATTTAAGAAATCTTGAACCATTTGAATTTCCTCTATTGTCACTTACTTAAGTCAGCGTCATTTAGTGATGTAATAATAACGTTAACTTTGAGCTACTTAATTCAAGAGGTAATAAGATATTTTTAGAAGCTTAAGAAAAAATTATCTTTTAAGGTATATATTGAACTTAGGGAAATTTGGGATAAAGGGGTATTTAAAACCACATATTATCTCTAATAGCTATTCCGTTATGCACGCATTGGGGATATTTTTCGCTTCTTTATTCTTTTTTTCTGTATTTTTAAAGGAAGGCGAATTTTATGGAACCTGTCAATACTGACATGGAAGATATCAAACAAGGCAATATTCATGATTATGACAACTATTTAGAGTATTTCAACAACAAACCTGTTACACAAAACTATCGAACTAACTATCATTCAGTCACTTTTGTTTCGACAGGTATTATCCCATACGATGGTGGTATCACTACCATGCTTCATCTGGGTACACTGTTAAGTAAAAAAGGCTATGATGTTTATTATCAAAGTTGTGTTCCACAAAAAGTTGAAAATATGCAGACCAATGCTGAGTTCAATTTTCCTGGTTATCAGGGAACTTGTTTAGCCGAAGAGTCTTTTTCTGAGCACAATTCTGACATTTGGATCGCTACTTTGTGGGAAACTGCTTATTTGATCAAAAATCTACCTGGTTACAAAATGTATTTTGTACAAGACTATGAGCCTTATTTTTATCCCTATGGTGACCGTTCTCAACTTGCTAAACGTAGCTATGAACTTGGCTTACACATGGTTTCTTTAGGTCCGTGGTGTGCCGAAATGGTTCGTAAACAGTGTAAACTCAATAGTCCTTTAGACCAGATCAACTTTCCCGTTGATGTTGAACATTATCAGATTCAGTCCAGAGATTTCACAAAATATCCTAATAAAAAAGAACTTAACTTAGCTGTTTATACCAAATTTAATAGTCCTCGTCGCGCACCGATCAACCTTCAACTAGTTTTATACAACACAGAAAAGCTATTAGCTCAGAAAAAAATTAAATTAAATATCAATTATTTCGGTACTAACAAAAGTGAAAACTTTATTAATGGCAAAAACCTAGGTAAATTGAGCAAAAATCAACTACGAGAATTGTATTATAATTCTGATTTTGGGATCGCTCCTTCAATGACTAACTTTTCTTTAGTACCATTCGAAATGATGAGCTGTGGCTTGCCATTTATTGATTTTGAGGAAGGAACTGGCCAAGATTTTATCCCTGATGATTGTTGCTGGTACACTAGATTTAACGAGTATGATTTGGCAGAATTATTTGAAAAAATTTGCTGTGAACCCCATAAACTAGAAAGAAAAACAAATCATGCTAAAAATTATTTGAACCAGATCACTTGGAAAAAAACCTTAACAGACTTTTTACAACTAATTACACACATCGAACGAAAAAGAGGTTAGGACATAACTAACTGTGTGATTCTAAAAGGGCCGTTGAGCTAACTCATTTAAAAATTGGTTAGCCCAACGGCCCTTAAACATGTTGCAAAAGACAGAAACCATTATCTCACTCTTTATCCTACAATTTACTTTCCGCTAAAAACCGGAAAATCACTGGAATTACCATAATTTTTAAATTGCGGAAACTTTTTTAGTACCTGCAAATCGGTGGCGGAAATCTTAAAATCAACATCTGCGTTATTAGCAATATGCTCCGGATTTTCGCTCTTTGGCAAAGGTAGTGTTCCTAATTCCAAACAATAACGAATTGCTAACTGAGGGATCGAAACTTGATATTTGTCAGCCATTTGTTTAATTTGCTTGTTTTGTAACATTTCGCCATGTGCCACTGGTGAGTATGCTTCAACTAGAATTTCATTTGCTTGCGCTTGTTTTAGTAATTCAAAAGAAGTGTTACCGATGTGAGTTAACAATTGATTAACCGTTGGCTTAATTGAACAATTTTCTAGGATATTAGTTAGGTCTGCTTGTTTAAAGTTAGAAACACCGATCGAACGGACCTTACCTGCTTGAACTGCTTCTTCCATAGCTTTCCAAACTTCCAAGTTTCCCTTAAAATAGTGATTTTCACCATGAAATTCAGCCCATGGTTCTGGAGCGTGGATCAATAGTAGATCCAAATAGTCTATACCTAATTTTTGTAGAGATTCATCAATTGATTTTTTGGCAGCTTTATAATCTTTGATCTCTGCCTGCACTTTAGTTGTTATGAACAACTCATCTCGTTTCAAGCCCATTGCTTTTATTCCCGCTCCAACACCTTCCTCATTCCCATAGGCTTGGGCTGTATCAAAATGTCGGTAACCAAGTTTGGCTGCTTGTTCAACTGCTGTAGCCGCTTTAGCATTATCAATTAACCAAGTGCCAAAACCTAACTTGGGAATTTTAATACCATTATTTAACGTATACTTTTCATTTAGAATCGTCATCTTTATTCCTCCTCATTCCTATTATTGTGACAACCAAGCTCAATCTATTGAAACACTAACATCTTTTTTTCGCTATTGCAGCTCCATCCCTGAAGAAGCTCCGGTAATAATCACCACTTTATCTTTAATAGCCATAATATTATTTTCTCCTTAACTTTCTAAATGTTTGATTATTCTGGCTGGATTGCCAGCGACTACTGTATTAGCTGGAATATCTTTAGTCACGATCGAACCAGCAGCTACAATTGAATTTTTTCCTACTGTCACTCCTGGTAAAATGGTTGAGCTAGAACCGATCCAGGTGTTTTGTTCTAACTTAACTGGTTGTAAATGCATTGTTCCTCGATTATCCGGCTTAAAATCATGATTGATCGTTGCAATTACAACATTATGTCCCACTAAACTATTATCACCGATCACAATTTTCCCTTGATCTTGAAAGCGACAACCTGAATTAATAAAGACATGCTGTCCGACTTCGATATTCTTCCCAAAGTCTGTGGTAAACGGTAAAAACAAAGAAAAAGTAGGGTCATTTTCTTGACCGATCAAATCAAAAAACTGCTCTCTTATTTCTGCTTCAGTATAAACACCAGTATTAAGGATCATGCATAAGCGGCGAGCCTCTGTTGACACATTGTGCATAGAGTTTTCAACTTCAGAACCACTTCTAATTATCTTTTCCGTGTCTAAAACATTCAATAGTTCATTCAGTTCCATAAATTAAAATCCCCCCACTAGGATCAAGACAAACCATGTAGCCGATAAACTTCATTCAAAGCTGTAATATTTAAAATCAATGGTTCTGCTTGGTCCAATTGACTGATTTTTTCTTTATCTGCCGGACTCAGCGAAAAATCATCGATCGAAAAGTTTTCTTTGATCCTATTAAGATGAACCGACTTAGGAATAGCAATTATATCTTCTTCTCTGAGCCAACGTAAGATCACCTGTGCAGCAGTTTTATCATACTTTTTCCCGATCTCAACTAAAACTTCGTTAGAAAAAATATTATTTTGTCCTTCAGCAAATGGTCCCCAAGCCATCAGCCTGATGTTATTTTTATTCATTACTTGTCGCAATTCTTTTTGTTGATTAAAAGGATGAGTCTCCATTTGGTTAATTGCCGGCACGATTTCATGTGTCAAAATTAGGTCGGTCAAACGATCTTCTAAAAAGTTACAAACACCAATTGCTCTGATTTTGCCAGCTTTATATAATTCTTCCATAGCACGCCAACTACCATGGTAATCGCCGTAAGGCATATGCACTAAATAAAGGTCAAGATAATCGGTTTGCAATTTCTCTAAAGTTTGTTTAAAAGAGTTCATCGTTTCTTGGTATCCATCATGTGTTATCCAGACCTTGGAAGAAATAAAAATATCTTTTCGAGCTAAACCACTTTTTTTAATAGCATTTCCAACTGCGGACTCATTTTCATAGCCAGCGGCAGTATCAATTAACCGGTAACCT
>DXAP01000046.1 GCA_019116985.1 Candidatus Ligilactobacillus excrementavium
GGTATGAAATTTTTGGGCGGCTTGTTGAGCGATCTCAACTAAATCACCTTGTCCTTGCCCTGCATCGATTCCTTTAGATGTCCAATCAGCTCCAGCTAAAGCGGCAATTTCGCCAGCATTTCCACGGATCACTGCCACATCGATCTCGTCTAATAATTCTTGAGCAACCTGTAACCGATAGTCGATCGCACCAACAGCCACTGGATCCAAAACGACTGGCTTAAAAGCACGGTTGGCTTCTTGCCCCATTTTACGGATGTGTTTAACTTGCTCTTCACTAAAGGCACCTAAGTTTAGCGCCACAGCATCACTGATCTGGACCATTTCTTTAGTTTCATTGATCTCTTCGGACATGATCGGTGACGCCCCCAAAGCGTTCAAGCCATTGGCAACATCTTGCACCGTTACAAAATTTGAAATATTTAAAACGACTGGATTTTCCTGACGTAATTGATTCAATAGTGATAATTGCATCTTACTTTCCTCCTTATATTTTGCATAAACATTCAGGACAAAAAAGATGAAAAAAAACGCCCATTTCTGGACGTTTGCCTATGTATAGATAATAATAGACTAAATTAACTTAGCTTTAACGTCCCTACGCAAGTGTTAACTTACAGGTTCAAAGGGTCCGAATCATAATTCGTCTCAGCCATACGGCACCCCTCGCATTATATTTGTATGCGCTTTAAGCATACCAGATTTATAGATGGAATTAAAGGCAATTTACGCAAAATAAAAACACTAATGCAAGCTGTTCCCAGTCACACTAGTGTTAATAAATATTTATTTTTTAATTATAAACTAACCCACCGTCAACCAAAATTGCTTGACCTGTAATGTAATCAGAATCTTCGGAAGCCAAGAAGTGAACTAAGTTAGCTACATCTGTTGGTGTTTCGTAACGACCAAGTGCAATTTCACCAGAGAATTTAGCAAATGGTTCTCCTGGTTTCAAGGATGGATCTGCTTTGACCATTTCTTCATCGATCCGGTCCCACATTTTAGTCTTTGCAACACCTGGGCAGTATGCATTAACTGTAATGTGTTTGGAAGCAAGTTCTTTAGCAGCCACATGTGTAAATGCTTTGACTGCGTGCTTGGAAGCAGAATATGTGCCCAAAACTTCGTATGCTTCATGCCCGGCAATTGAGCAAGCATTGATGATCTTACCAGAAGTGCCCTGTTTAATGAACTGAGCAGCTGCGGCTTGTGTACCATAAACAGTCCCGAAAACGTTGATCTTAAATGTCCGTTCTAATTCTTTTTCATCAATGTCCATAAATGGTGTCACTGCTTCAACACCGGCATTGTTGACAAAAACATTCAGTTGACCAAATTTTTCAACTGTAGCTGCAACTAAAGCTTCTTGATCTTCTTTTTTAGAAACATCACCAACAAAGCTAGCAACATTACCTAAGTCTTTTAGTTCATTTTCAGTCTTAGTTAAAGCTTCTTTATTGATGTCATGGATCATCACGCTAAAACCATCTTTTAATAAACGTTCAGCGATACCTCTACCCAAACCACCGGCTGAACCAGTGACTACAGCAACTTTTTTTGTCATCATTGAACCCTCCTATTTGTATTGATATATTTTAATTCAATGCTTAGACTAACACATTTTGCAACCGAATACAATAGCGCTTACATAACTTGCCTATTGATCCATGCGCTGATCTCGGTCAGAACTAGGTTATTATTTGACTATTTTTATTCTATTAACTACAATTTAGGTGGATGCAGTGTAAACGCTTTCTTTTGTAAAATGTATTAACACTGTTTTGCTCTGGACAAATTTTTAATGTCGATCTCTTTGTTGTTTGTTTGATGTAGTCTAATCTAGGAGAAACTATTTTCCTCGGTCTGTTTGAAGGTGGAAAATGACTTAAATCGAGTTATTTGGACCCACATCATTCAAAGTTAAGGCCAATTATCATGGTTTTGGCCCCACATCAAGACGACTTGGGGCCAATTATCGTCGTTTCAGCCCTAAATCAAGACGACTTGGGGCCAATTACTATCGTTTTGGCCTCACATCAAGGAAAGTTGGGGCCGATTAAGCCCTAATTGGCCCCAGTTCAACTTGATTTACGTTGATTTTTCCAAACCAGCAAGTATTTTGTCTAACGTCTAGCCGCTTAAGTTGCACATGAATTTTTGCACTTTGTTTTCTTAAACGAGTTATCTGAGACAGAGAAAACACCATCCAATTCCGACATCATAATACCAAGACCGTGCTATAATGACGGGAATCCACGGATGATCGTTTTTAAACGTCTTACTTTACTCTCTGTCATCGAAAAGGAGATCATCTTATGGAAAAGCGAAATTCTGCTAACGTCCTTTGGTTTGATGACTTACACCGCTCCGACGTCGATCTAGTCGGAGGGAAATCCTCATCACTTGGTGAACTGACTTCCTCTACTAACATTCCCGTCCCCTACGGTTTCGCAACTACTGCCCATGCCTACCGCTATTTTATGGATTCTACTGATTCTAATGACAAAATTAGGAAACTTCTTGCAGGTATCAAAGACTATGAAGATTCTGAAGAATTGCATCAAGCCTGTGCTCAGATCCGAAAAATTGTCACTGATGCACAAATGCCGCCTGATCTCGCTGACACGATCAAACAAGCATATGACCAACTCGCTGACAAAGTCGGGGAAGCTAACCCTTTTGTTGCGATCCGTTCGAGTGCGACCGCTGAAGACTTACCCGATGCGTCATTTGCTGGACAACAAGATTCCTATCTGAACATTCGCGGCCGGAATGAAGTCGTGCAAAAAGTCAAAGAATGTTATGCTTCGCTTTTTACCGATCGTGCCACTTATTACCGCCACAAACAGCAATTTCCGTTTGAAAAAGTTGCTTTATCAGCCACT
>DXAP01000047.1 GCA_019116985.1 Candidatus Ligilactobacillus excrementavium
GATGATATTAAAAAACATGTAACGGCTTTATATAACGCAATGGTATTAATTTTTGAACATAGGGACGAGTGCATAAATCTAAACAACAAATTATTTTATTCTGCACCACCAAAATATCTGAATGACGTACAGCGTGATTTTGCTCGTGCGTGGACTGACGAATCATTGATCGAAGTTATCCCTGATAAGAAGTGGAACGTCAAAGTGCCAATATCATGTGGTGCTGACAAAAAAAGGAAAGTAGAAGGCGGATACACAGACATTATTTTAGATTTGCCGAATGAAACAATAACAGCAGTTGGTGAAGATATATTAAAAATACAAGTCAGCTACTGTCCAATGTGTGGAAGAAGGCTGGCAGAAAAATGAGCTACCCAGAGAAGTTTCCTGAACCAAATTGGCTTTTAACTGATGATGAATTTGAAAACCTTTTGGATGAAATGACAGATAAATTTGTTAAAGAATACACGGCGGAGGAAATCAATGCCAAAGAAAACTAAACCGGCCCAGCATGTCATCAACTGGAATCCACGAGCTCACACGGTTGTTCGTGGTAGTCAAGAACCATACATCATCAGTGAAATACATCAGCCTGAAAAAGTTGACCAAGGGATGATCAATAACGGTTACGACAAATTTACGATACCAAAGATACACATATAGCATTTAACGGACAATATAAGCCGATAGAGTGAGTTAAACGTATCAAACAGTAAATTATACGTTTAATAGCTAAAAAGGCTTAGAAAGGAAAATAAGGGCATTTAATGGCAAGGTATATTTTTAACATTATTCCAGTGGCCCAAGCACGACCACGAGCAACTAGAATGGGCAAAGGCATTCGCTTGTATGACCCAAAGAAAACAGCGGACTTCAAGAAAGAGCTGCGTCTGCTAGCGCAAGCTGAACATGTTGAACCATTACAGGATGCGTTGAGTGTGGAGATTTGGTTTTATCGCGCAGTTCAGAAGAGCATTAGCAAGAAAGAACACATTAGACGCACGACAGGGTGCGTTAGACCAACAGTTAAGCCTGATATTGACAACCTATGCAAGGCCACACTTGATTCTTTTAACGGAATTTTATGGAAAGATGATTCCCAAATAGTAGACCTTAACTTGCATAAATATTACTCAGACAATCCGAGAATCGAGGTTGAGCTAGATGAAATATAAACAAAATACACCAGTTAAATTTAAAAAATGCACTGTCGAGAATTGCCTAAATATGTCAACTGGATATAAAAACAATTTGCCATATTGTAATAAACACTGGCTTAGAATCCATCTTAATGGGACCACACATAAAGTTGGTAAAAAGATAAAAACAAAATACCAAGTATTAAATGGTTATTGTTTAGGAATTTCGAGTAATGGAACAGAATTTAAGTTTAGTTTAGAGGACTGGGGAGCTGTAACTAAGCATAGTTGGATCCCAAATAAAAGCGGATATCTGGTAGCAACAATAGATCAGAAAGTTGTTAGACTTAACCGTTTCATATTAAAGCAACATCAACGAGTTTTTAAAAACATGGTTGTTGACCATATAAATGGGGACATCAAAGACAATAGACTTGAAAATTTGCGCATGATAAGTCCTAAAAATAACGCAAGAAACTTTGGAGTTTCGAAGAATAACACTAGTGGAACGACAGGCGTTAGTAAAGTTCCAAGTGGAAATTTCATAGCAAGAATTGTAGTTAACCGCAAAGAAATAAAGCTTGGGACATTTGCTAACGAGATAGAAGCGATTCATGCCAGAAAAAAAGCTGAGAAAAAATATTATGGAAAATTTGCAAGATCTAGCCAATAGATCAAACTGGAGGAGCTTAAATGATAAAGGTTGAAGAAATCAGAGATGACATCGATCAAAAATTTACTCAGTTTGCATTTGAACTTGAACAAGCCCCAAACAACGGACATTTACATGTAGAGTTGAACAAACTAGAAACGGATGTGTTTAAGAGCATTGATAAACTGGCTTTTTCGGTCAAGGAGGAAAACGAATGAATTCATACCAAAAAGCAGTTAACGAATGGCTGACAAATCAAGCGTTAAGCCACGACAGTTCAGTCTTGCAAGCAAGTTTTGAATTACCGAACCATCTAAGCGATGTAATGCAGCAATTAACGCCTAGACAACAAGACGAAGCATTAGTCAAGTCATTGGATGATGTTAGACAAATTAGGACATTAGCAGATAAGGAGCGAAAATAATGGACTATGAAGATTTAATTAAGAACGTACAGCAGTGGGCAGTATCAAAGGGGTTCGATGACCCTAGGGCACAATTCATGAAGATTGTGGAAGAACTAGGCGAAACATCCGAAGCTTACGACAAGAAATGGCATGATGAACTGATTGACTCAATTGGGGACTTACAGGTTACTATCATCAATTTTGCGATGTTAGCAGGTGTTGACTACAAGAAAGCACTAGAAGAGGCTTGGGACACGATTAAAGACCGTCAAGGGACAATGAAAGACGGTGTCTTTATCAAATCCGAGGACGACCATAAATAAGCATTACAGGGCATTGTGGGGTCAAAGCCACTCTGCTCATAGTCGGAGCAACTTAAAAAATGATATCAGCGATTACTTCTTCAGCTCCGACAACAGCTAGCTTATGATAACGGCTAAGCGAGTAACAGCCAACAACTCGAACCGACATTCAATCGTTGGCTGAAAGAAAGAAGATGATACAGGTTTACACATTGATTTAAATAATAGGCCACGTAGACGTCAGAATCTGCGTGTGTCATATGCTGGGGAACCAAAAACTAATAAGAGGATGTGTGGAAAGCATCTCCAAAAAAACTTCAAAACTTCATTCCCAGCGTTAGCTAGTGAGGAAATTCAAATTATAGAAAAGAGAGTGACAAGACCTCTAATTATATTTAATTGATTGATTTACG
>DXAP01000004.1 GCA_019116985.1 Candidatus Ligilactobacillus excrementavium
TAGTTGCCGCTTTCTGCTGGCTTGGTGACGATTTTAAGTTTGGTCCCGGTTTTGATCGCGTATTTCATGACTGGCACGTCTTCGAATGTCGCATCTGAGTTACCGTTAGTCACATCGTTATACATGTTGTCTGAATCATCGAAAGTTACGGTCTTAAAGCCATATTTCTTTTGTTGGGAACGAGCATAATCAGCAGCGGCAGTCCCTGTTTTAAGGGCGACTTTTTTACCTTTTAAATCACTCAGACCTTTGATTTTACTGTTGTTGGCAACAGCCATGACGACACCAGTTTTATAGTAGGGATCTGAAAAATCAAATTTTGCTTGTCGTTCTGGTGTGATCGACATTCCGGCGATAACGCCATCGATCTGTCTGGATTGCAAGGATTGAACAGCGGCGTTAAAGCCGAGTTCCTTGATATTGACCTTGAAACCTTCTTCTTTGGCGATCGCATTCATCAAATCAATGTCGATGCCGACATATTTGTTATCTTTATTGGCAAATTCAAATGGTGGATATGTAACATCTGTACCGATCGTATATGTTTCCTCAGCGTGTACTTTAGGAGAAACTGTCAAAAATAAGATCATCGAAAATAGCGCGATAAAAAATGCACTTATCTTACTTTTTTTCATCAGTCCTCACTCCTTTACTTAATTTATTTTCATTAATGTTTCTAGAATACCATATTTTTCCTAATGTCGGGTACAACAGACTAGCTATTTTTGTAATTTCATGCGTCTATACCGATTTCAAATAAACGGCTTCAAGTCTTTTATATATAAAGTTATGATTTATTTACCAACTTCGTTTACCAATGATATACCTGTCTACAAGTGATTTTCTTAAAGTAAAAAACTGTCAGTATAAATACTATGACTAAAAGCAGTTGTTTTAGAAAACATTTGTGGTAAAAGCCTTGTATTTCCATTAGAAAGCGATTACAATAAGGTCGTAGGGAATGAACAGCTCATAATTTATATTTATAAATTAGACGGTTGCTTCATTACGAAACCACACGAAAAGAGGTTAGGAGCTTGTTAAATTCTCTATCAGATAATGGTCGGACTCAACTATAGTGTGACAATAGGTTCGGGGTTGGTGCGAAATCAACTTCTTTTAGTTCTCTTTGTCCGCTTTCACTAGTTGCCTTGTGCAAGTAATTAAGTCTGATCATTATTTTTGTGTGTTTAAAAATAAAACGGAGCATAACTAGCTGTGTAATTCTAAAAGGGCCGTCGATCTATCCCAAATTAAATGGGTTAAATCGACGGCCCTTAAATGAGTTTCGCTTGGTAGAAGGTTGTGCCTAACTAACTAGCCGGCTCTAATGCAAAAAACGCATTATACCCAGCTAGTCAATTAGTGCTCACCTTCTAAACGCCGCGCTCCGCTCTCTGTTTTTAAACGTGTTCCAAAAGATTGAAGCCATACTGTAAGGACGATTGCGTTATTCTGGTCCTTCGCTTCGCTACGATCCAAAATGAAGCGATCATCGTTCCAAATCGGCTTCAAAACATCTTTTGTTGCACTTTCTTTCATATTATATATCTAAATGTTCTTCAAAATTTCACTGAATGCTGGTTGTTCATTAGCTGACAAAGCGTAAGTTTGACGGTAGTTGTTGATCATGTCAGCATCAAAAATTGTGGGATCAACTGGGATAAATGAAGTGTCGATCGGGTCGATGTTTTGAATTTTAGCGTCCAAGACGACCGGTAATTTATCACCAGCTTTTTGCAAGTCATTGATCTGTTTCATGGCATCTTTCAACTCTGCCAAATTAGTGACAGTAAAGCCATGTGCACCCATATCTGTGGCAACTTTACCCCAGTTTGCACCAACTAGATCGATCCCGTACAAAGCTTGGTTAGCCTGGATCTTTTCGTGTCCGATGTAACCAAAAGATTTGTTTTCTAAGACAACGTTGATCACCGGTAACTGATATTTAACTTCTGTCAATAAGTCGGGCATGACCATCGCATATCCTCCGTCACCAGAAATGCTCCATACTTGGCGGTCAGGGAAACTTAATTTGCCTGCCAAACCTGCGGGTAAACCAAAGCCCATCGTGCCATACCATGGTGACATTGCGAACTGTTGGTCTTTATCAAATGGTAGCTGGCGTAAGGACCATTCGGTGTTATTACCGACATCTAAACCAAAGACCGCATCACTTGTTGCATTTTCTTTAATTGCTTGGATAACACCTTCAGCACGTAGTCCGTCTTTGTCATCGGCTGCTAATTTTTCGAGCCATTCCATCCATAAAACGCGATCTTTTTGGGCCGCTTTTAAGAAATCTGTTTGTTGTGCTTGGTAGTCAGTTTTTGCCAAACCAGTCAAAAATTCATGTGCGTCTCCTAAAATTGTAATGTCAGCATCATATTGTTTGCCGAGATCTGCCAAGTTGTTGTTGACTTGGATGATCGTCTTATCGTCTGGCATGAAGCGGGCAAATGGATAGTTAGTACCCACAAAGACGATCAAGTCACTGGCCTGTGAAACTTCAAAAGCCGGCTTCGTGCCCAAACGTCCACGAGCACCCATGTAATTAGCGTGATCACTTGGAAAAACATTGGCAGCTGGAGCTGTAGTCAAGACGGGTAAACCGAATTTTTCAGAAACAGTGACTGCAGCATCCTTAGCATTCTTAGCACCTTGACCGAGCCATAAAATAGGCCGCTTAGCTTGTTTGATCTTATCTGCGACTTTGCTGATTTCAAGGCTAGCGATCGGTGCGCTGGCCACTTGTTTGTTCAAAGAGGCAGTCTTTGCTTCATTGTAGTCGATTTCTTGACCAGATAAGTCGTCTGGCAAAATTACGACTGATACAGACTTAGTGGCGTAAGCTGAGCGAATAGCTTCATCGACGACCTTTGGGATCTGTTGAGCATTGACGACTTGCTTATGAAATTCAGCAACGTCTGCGAAGATCGGGTCTTGGTTCATTTCCTGGAAAAAGTTCGTGTTCATCACACCAGTTGCTGATTGTCCAACCAGTGCTAAAACAGGGGTGCGGTCCATCTTAGCTTCATATAATCCATTTAACATGTGGACTGAACCGGGGCCAGCAGAACCAAAGGCTACACCGATCGTGCCAGTTAGCTTGGAGTCAGCCGCCGCAGATAATGCGCCGACTTCTTCGTGTCTGACCTGAATGTATTTGATGTGGTCACGTTCCTGGTATAAACCGTCTACCATATTGTTGATCGAATCTGCGGTAATACCGTAAACGTGATCAACGTCCCATTTTTCTAAAACCTTTGAAAGTGCTTGCCCTGCCATCATTGTAGCCATAAAAAACTTCCTCTCTCGATACACTTATTTTTTAGTAAATGTTGCTTTGAAATTTAGCGTTGTTGTGCAACGGAATATTTTTAAGTATAACACTTACTTTTTGTAAGTCAAACTTTTAAAATAATTTTTAGCATAAAAAAAGTTCCCAACTTAATGGGAACTCCATTTAAAAGTTTCAAATTATGCTAAAACATCAGCGTATTCATCTTGATGCTTCTCAAAAAATTTTACAGCGTAGGGGCAAACATTTATAATTTTATAGCCTTTTTTGCGAGCATGGTTGGCCATTTCTAACATTAGATAGCCACCGATCCCTTGGCCACGTAAGGAAGGATCGACTACAGTGGAATCGATCGTATAAGTCTTTTTTTCATCATCAACAGTAAAATCAACTTGTGCATCAACTTTTTCATCTTCGTTGTAGTGGACAAAACGGTCTTGTTTATTATTGTAATTTGATTCAAATAAAAACCTCATGCAAATACCTCCTTAAAATATTTGTTATCGTTATCATACTATCAATAGACTAAAATGTGCAATTAGTCTGTTTTGCCTAGTTTTTGTTCTAAATAATGTTTGAGTACAACGGCTTGGTTATTTTTAGTGTCTTTAGCACCATAAAGCAAGGTAACGTCGCCATGAGCTAGTTGTTTTTTGACAGTTGCGATAAATTGTTTAGTGTAAGGGTTAAGATCTAGTTCTTTTTGATACTCAATTTGAAAGTCAGCAAACTTTTCTGGATCGTGTGCAAACCATTTGCGTAATTCAACGGAAGGGGCGATCTCTTTGGTCCAATCATTGAGTTTGGCATTGTCTTTGGAAATGCCGCGTGGCCACATCCGGTCAACTAAAATGCGGTAGCTTTGATAGTCTTGATCATGGTCATAGATCCGCTTGATTTTTAACATAAACACAGCTCCCTTTCTTATTGGTATTAATTGTAACGCAAGCAAAGCCAGAAAAGAATTTAAACAAATTACTATCAAATTGTAAGCAAATATATTGAAGTGCCTTTAGAATAATGTTACATTTCTAATAGTTGATCGCGAACGATTAAAAGCTAGGATGACAAACTCGGATCACAGAGACATTAGTGAACTTTACTATAATGTGGAACTGAAGTTGGTCATACACAATCTTTTGAGTTTGAGAGTTTTTCTATTCATTCGCGTGATCAATACTAGAGTATTTATCCAATGAAAGAGGTGATGTCGGTGTCATCGATCTATGATTTTAAAAAACAAGAAATTGGCGGACAGACAATTGATTTTGCCGATTTTGACGGACAAGTTTTATTGTTAGTCAATACTGCCAGTAAGTGCGGGTTAGCTCCACAACTTAAGCAAATCGAATCTTTGTATCAAAAATATCATGATCAAGGATTCAACGTAGTTGGCTTACCTTCTAACCAGTTCAACCAAGAATTGGACTCGGATGAAGAGGCTGAACAGTATTGTCAGCGCCACTTTGGAGTCACATTTCCAATGACTGAGCGCGTGGTTGTTAATGGCAACGATGAAGATCCATTATATACGTATTTGAAAGAACAAACTGATGGCCAAGATATCGCATGGAATTATACGAAATTTCTGATCGGGCGAGATGGCCAACTTGTGGGTCGTTATGAGCCTAAAACGACCCCTGAAGAATTTACTAATGATATTATAGAAGCAGTGCAAAACTAGAAATAATGCGTTATCATGTTAATATAGTAGAAGTAAATAGAGCACAATATAGTTTTGTGATATAGCTGTCATTGGACAAAGAACGTCCACGTTTGGGAAAATGGCGAGCTTAAAACAAATATAGGAGGAATTAAATTATGGCAGTAAAAGAAATCACAGATGCAGATTTTGAAGAAGTTACTGGAAAAGGCGTTACTTTGACAGACTTCTGGGCAACATGGTGTGGTCCATGTAAGATGCAATCACCAGTTGTTGAACAATTATCAGACGAGATGGGTGACGTTCAATTTACTAAGATGGATGTTGACCAAAACCCTGAAACAGCATCTCATTTTGGTATTATGAGTATCCCAACTTTGATGGTCAAAAAAGATGGCGAAGTTGTCGACACGATCGTGGGCTACCATCCTAAAGATCAATTAAAGCAGATCTTAGAACAATACACTGACTAAATTTAGTCTTAATAAATTGGGGGCACAGAGTTAGTCTGTGCTCTTTGTGTTTGAAAATCTAAAAAATGAGGAGTGCATCACATGGAAAAAACAGCGATTTTTGCAGGTGGGTGTTTTTGGTGTATGGTCAAGCCATTTGATGAACAACCTGGTATCAACAAGGTAGTTTCTGGTTATACGGGTGGCCACGTAAAAAATCCGACTTATGAACAAGTTTGCAGCCATACAACTGGTCACACTGAAGCCGTTGAGATCCATTACGACCCTGAAGTTGTGTCTTATGCGGACTTAGTCGAAGTCTACTGGCGACAAACGGATCCAACTGATGCGATGGGTCAATTTCAAGACCGTGGTGACAGCTATCGGCCAGTGATTTTCGTGCAAAATGACGAAGAACGGCAGATCGCCGAAGCTTCTAAGAAGAAGTTGGCAGAAAGTGAACGTTTCAAAGACCCGATCGTGACACAGATCGAAGACGCCAAGCCGTTTTATCCAGCAGAAGATTATCACCAAGATTTCTACAAGAAAAACCCACTACGCTACCAAATGGAAGAAATGGGCGGCCGTGAGAAATTTATTAAGGATCAATGGAAATAGAAAAGTGAGACAAAAGGTGCTTTGAAGCCGATTTGTAGCGGCGATTGTGTTATTTTGGATCGTAGAAAAGCGAAGGACCAGAATAAAGCAATACGTCCTTACAATAAGGCTTCAATCTTTTGCCAGGCGAAACTCATTTAAGGGCCGTCGATTTAACCCACTTTACATGGGATAGATCGACGGCCCTTTTAGGATCAGACAGCTAATTATGTCTTATATACATACTTTTGGCAAATGTGTATTCAGTCTTTGTCAGTTTCTTTTTGTGCACGGCTTTTGTGTTTGCGTAATAAGAAAGGGACAGTTAGAGTAGTCCCAGCTGCACTGAGCACCAAGAAATCAGCGACTAACAAGATTAGTAAAAGACTAGTGGGCGCCTTGGTGTACCAAGCAACTACGCTCAGTGCGATCAAAAGGATAGTCAGCAACCAGATTGCGCCGACCAGGAAGAAAATTTTTCGCTTTTGTTTCGAATCCAATTTAATTCCCTCTTTTCAAATGATTAAGTTTGAATATAGCGCGATGTTTGCCTAAAAGCAAGTTAAGCCTTTAAAAAATTGAAATAACCGTACGTAAGTCAGCGGAAGTAGCGTTCAGATGAGCATGAACTGTACGTAAGTTCACTAAACTAACGTACAGATATATTCCTCTTCCCTTAAAAATAGTCTACTAATTCTGGTGGTCCGGGTACAATGAGTTGTTCCAAGGCATTCACGGTTTCGGGGCGTAATGTCACTGTACCAGTCGCAGCTAGCAGCCGCACCGAGCCTGCTCCAAAGAAAATTTTGGTCAACTGTTGGATCGTTAATTTGTCAGGCACATTGGTCCCATTGACCCGTTTCACCGTGACTTTTTGGCCACTGGCTGCAATTTCCCAGACTCCGTTGTTGGCAGGCAAATTTTCGTCTGTTACAGCCAACCGTAGTGGCTCAAAGTTGCTTTTTTGATAAGGATAGCGTACTAAGAAGTCACGTAGATCAACGATTCGTGCCATCATGTAGGGTTCTATTACACACTGGACGTTTCTTGGCTCAGTCAATAAGTTACCGTGATAAGTTGGTGTGGGCGTGTCGAAAACGAAAGATTCAACGGTGTTTTGATGAGCAAAAATAAAGGTTAAGAGATTCTGATAGGCGATTGGATCGTCAAATAAGAATTCTTTGACAATTAAATTATCGGACTGTATTTCGTATAAGATGTAACCCGCAACTTGTCTCCTGTCATCGAAGTCGAGTGCACAGTGCCACGTATTTTTGATGCTCAAATATTCCCACCACCACTTGGCGCGCACCAGCCCACCTGACAAACCATCTTTTTTAACCAGTCGAGCGTAAAAATCAGCAACTGTAGGTAAATTATCCTGCAACATGCCACGCTTGATATGATGAGAATTTTCTTTTGGTTTTATCTGTGGGACCTGTGAGCTTTCAAGAGTATATTTACAATGATCAAAGACATGTTCGTACCCAAAACGACGGTAAAATTTGAAAGAAAAAGGTGCAAGGTAAGACAAAGTGGTACCTTGTTTTGCCATGTCTTCTAAGGCTGTTTGCAATAAATTGCTAGCATGACCTTGACCACTCGCCTCGGGAGCTGTTGTCACATCACAGATCCCTTTTGTTTGATAGCGAGTTCCATGAAAATCAACTTCAAAAGGTAGGCTCAATAAGCCGCTAGCTAAACTGCCTGTTGCAGTTTTTTTTCCATAGACTAAGGCATGTTCACAACGTTTGAAAAAATAAGCACGTCTTTGCGACGTATCCGGATTATTAAAAGTATACAAGTAGAGTTGGTAGAATTCTTCAAACTCACTAGGATTTTGTAGTAGATCGTTTGTCATTCCTAATATCCTCCAGACTAGCTTTTTACTCCTGGTTGATCAAAGCGGTCAATTGTTTGCCATAATTACGCCAAAATAAGATCGCGTTATTTTTAAAGTCAGCTGAAAAGGTGTCAAAGCCTTCACGGGGTATTACCGTACCGATTTCTTCTCTTAAGGCACCAGTCACTAATAATTCCTGATCTTTAGTACGCCATTTGACGTTAAAATATGGACCTTCCAACGCTTCATCCAACATTTCTTGCAAACCTTCTTTAGCCGTATCGACTAAGACATCTTGTTCAGTCATATTTTCCTGTCCATTTGCCTGTAAAAAACTTAATTTCTGGGCAACTTCACCCATGTCATTGGGAACAATATTAAACATTACTACTACCTCCACGATTTATAAGTGATTTTATTATAGCAAATTTTAACTTCAAATAATAAAGAAAGCATTTTCAAAACCTAAAATAATAAACATATTTTATTAAATAAAAGTATGCTAGCATAAAACTTGTACTTTCAGTATATAAAAAAAGGGATGTGCTTATGATGAAATGGAAAAAAATGATGGCAACGGTGGTTGCTTCTTCGTCAATGTTACTACTGGCCGCTTGTACTCCTTCGGCTCAAAAAATTAATGAAAAAATGGAAGACGCCGGTCAGGATGTTAAAAATGGGCGAGTCGAAATGACAATGGACCTTAAATCGGGGGATGAAAAGATCCAGGTTGCTTCTGATATGGACTTCAAGCTTAAACCGGCCCTTTTTAGGCAAGAATTAACACTTAAAGGTGACGGTCAAACTATTCCAGTTACAGATTATATTACTGATGATGAGCAATATATGAAACTAAATGGTGAGTGGATCAAGGGCGATAAGGATACATTTAAAGAAGTTGGGGTCGAATGGCCAGATTTTGAAAAAGAAGAAAAAAACCGTACATACAGTGCTGGTAGTGAAAAATTATTAGATGAAATGGAAGTTGATAGCAAAGAAGATACTTATACTATGACGCTGAAAGGTGATAGTAAAAATAAGAAGTCAGTAGTTAAAGAAGTTAAAAAGTTGATGACTTCTGCGGTTGAAAATGAAGAAACCAAGAAACTTTTTAAAGATATCAAGGTTCAATCGGTTGATTATACCTACAAGGTTGATAAGGACAGCTACCTACCTAAGAACTACCAGGTCAAAATGAAATACAAACAAGACGGCGAAACGATCAATGCTAAGATGAATTATGATTATTCTAAATTGAATAAGAATAAAGATATAAAAATTCCAACGCAAGTCAAAGATGCAGCAATTGATTTGAAAGATTTAAATGAACTCGCAGAAATGGAAGATTATTAAGACATATTTTTGGGCAAATGATTATGGAAATAGCTAGAGGTTTGGACATAACATAAACAGCTGTGTGATTCTAAAAGGGTCGCCGAGCTAACTCACTTTAGTGTAGTTAGCTCGACGGCCCTTAAACGTGTTCCAAAAGATTGAAGACTTACTGTAACGCAGTCGTTGTTACAAATCGGCTTCAAAACATCTTTTGTCTCACTCTCTAATATTTATACTAAATTGCTTATTTTTAACCGTTAGCGACTGTAAAACGTTCTTGTTTATGGCTTGGTTCTTGGATCTCTTTGACGATCGCCTTGGCCATTGTCCCACCAGTTGTTTCGGAGTTACCATCTTTATCAGTCAACAATTCTTCTGTACCATATAAGATGTTGTCGCTAGCTTCTCCGGCAACAAAGGAAGAAGCAGGTGAGATGCCGACCCAGTTTACATTAGTTACGTCTTGCAGGAAATGTAATTCAGCTAATTGGTTGATTGGTGTGTTGATAAAAGATTCAGCACCGGGTACTTTTTTGATATCTTCCACTACCAAGTGATGGTCGTCACCTGTGTGCAAACTACCAGCACCTAAGATAAAGATGAAACGGGGGTGTTGTGTTTCACGGAACAAGCTGATCAAATGAGCAGTTAGGTCAACGTGTAAGTAAGCTTGAGCTGGGTCAGTTGAAAAGGCGTCAACTACTACATCAAAGTTAGCCAGATCATCTTGATCCAATGCAAAGGCATCTTTTTCCAAAATTTGGATAGAGTCACCTAATTTGTCTTTCGCTTTACTTTTGTTTCTGACGATCGCTGTCACGTCTAAGCCTGCGCTTTGTGCTTCTTTGAATGTGGCTGAGCCGGCCATACCGGTTGCACCGATGATCCCTACTTTGGTCATAAAATGAATCCTCCTTGTTTTTGATTGTTACTTACACTTTATAAGGAAAATTATTAAAATACAAGCAATAACCCCTGAAGGTTTTCTCAGTAATTCTAATCGGTTATAATGAATGTGGAAGCTAAACGAGAAGTGAGAGGAGAACGTTGATGTTAGAGGAAAATCGTTTGACTAAAGTCAATATTGTAAACTTGATCTGGAGTTTTGACCGCCATACTGACCAGGTCAACTTGTTGCTTGTCAAACGTGCCAACCAACCTGCCCAGAATATGTGGTCTTTACCAGAAACATTCCTTGGTGCTAACGAAAGCGCAGACCAGGCGGCCTTACGTCTTGTGCACGATAAGATCGGCCTGAAATTAGCTGCCTTTCATACAGAACAATTAGAAACTTTTACAGCGCCCCAGCGTTTTAATGGTGATCAGCGGACTTTATCGTTAGCATATATGACATTTCTGCCAGAAATGCCACCGTTAGATCCCGGGTATGGGGCGATCGATGCTAAATGGTTTGCGATGACTATCCATGACCAGGCTTATTACTTTTGTAATGGTACCGAAAAATATGGCGTAGCTCAGGCCAAAAGACCAGAAGATTACTATGCCAAACTGACTGACTATGGCCGAAGTGCTAGTCAACAGTTAGCCTTTGACCATGAGTGGATCATTAAGGTCGCTTGTTTTCGTATTAAAAATAAGTTGAATTATCAACCCAACATTTTATTGATCTTGGGCGATACTTTTACCTTAAAAGATGCCCGGAGTGTTTATGCGCCATTTTTAAAGATCAAACGTGAGCAGATCGATAATTCTAATTTCAAAAAGACGCACGGTAAATTATTTGAAGAAACGGGGACAGTCGCAGTCAAAAAACGTGGTCGCCCGGCAAACTTATACCGTTTAAAGTAGAGTGATCATTACGAGATGTATATTTGATAGAGTAAGATTTTTGTGGTTGCAATTATGCAGGGAAAAGTGTAGTATCAACAAGATATATAAGGGAATTTATTTTTTTATTTTATTAAAGGTAATAATTACTTTTAATTGTTTACTAGGAGGAACGATCAATGATCGAGCAAGGTAACATGGCACTATTGACTGATTTATATGAATATACGATGGCAAATGGCTTTTACCAAGAAATGAAAGATGAACGTGGTTCGTTTGACATGTTCTTCCGTAAATTACCAGATAATGGGCGCTTTGTCGTCCTAGCAGGGCTTGGAACAGCTTTAAAGGAAATGCAAAACTTCCATTTTGAAGAAGAGGACTTAGATTATCTTAGAAGTTTAGATATCTTCACGGAAGATTTTTTGGACTATTTGCGTGATTTTAAGTTTGACTGCAATGTCTACGCAATTCCTGAAGGGACACCAGTCTTTTCACGTGAACCAGTTGTCACAGTCGAAGGGCCACTGTTACAAGCTCAATTATTTGAAACCTTGTTGCTAAATGTCGTCAACCATCAAACATTGATCGCTACGAAGGCCCGTCGTATTTCTGCTGCCGCTAAGAATCGTTCAGTGATGGAATTTGGCGCACGTCGGGCACAAGGACCAGCTAGTGCGATCTACGGGGCAAGGGCTGCTGTAATTGGTGGTTGTGTAGGAACTTCTAACGTACTGGCAGGGCAAAAGTTTAACATCCCAGTTTCTGGAACGATGGCACACAGTTGGATCGAAGCCTTTGATAATGAGCAAGCTGCTTTTGAAGCCTGGGCTAAGATCTACCCACAAAGCTGTTCTTTGTTGGTCGACACTTATGATGTTTTAAGTTCAGGTGTCCCGCATGCAATTAAAGTTTTTGATCAATTATCAGCTAAAGGTTATGACAAATTTGGTATCCGGATCGATTCAGGTGACATTACGCAGCTTTCAACGCAAGCACGTCAAATGTTAGACGAGGCTGGTTATCCAGAGGCAACGATCACTGCTTCAAATGCCTTGGATGAACATATTATCCAATCATTGATCAGTGAAGGTGCAGCGATCGATAATTTTGGTGTGGGTGAAAACCTGATCACTAGTGCTAGTTCACCAGTTTTAAGCGGTGTTTATAAATTAGGTGCTGTCCAAAAGGATGATGGCAAATGGTATCCGAAAGTTAAGGTCAGTGCCAGCATTGGCAAATTAACTTTGCCAGGGCGCAAACAAGTTTATCGTTTGTATGATCCACGTACAGGTTCCCCGTTTGCTGATTTAGTCGGACTCAGAGATGAAGATATCGATGGACATATTGATGAAATGGAAGTTTTAAGTGCTGATCCTGAAGCAACTAAACGGTACCGGACATTGAGAAATATCGATGTTGATGAATTGCAAGAGCTCGTATTAAACGACAATGGCGAGTTGTTAACAGGTGAACCGGGTGTGTTTGAAATTCAGAAGTTTAGCCAAGAGAAACTTGCAGAATTGCCAGCAGCAAAGAAACGCTTATTGTACCCGGATGAATATCCAGTATATATCACGACAGCGTTATATGATCAACAACAAGAGTTGATAGAAAACAATAGAGTAGAGTAAGAAGTGAAAACTACCTAGCAGATGAAAAAATGCTAGGTAGTTTTTTACAAAATCACAACTGAACGTAAGTTGTCAAAAGTAACGCCCAGTTCAAGCTCCAACCGAACGCAAGTCGTCAAAAGAAACGTCCAGATCAAGCCTAACCGAACGTAAGTCACCAAAAGTAACGTTCAGTCGTAGTTATTAGTGGTGCTTTCAGGCCTCTTCTAGTACCTTGCCTTTTCCAAAAGCAAACTTCTCCAGCAATTTTTCCGCTAATAAGTTAAAATTAAGTAGAGACTTTTCATAAAGGAGCAACAGCGATGGCAATTAAAATGATCACAACTGATATTGATGGGACTCTACTCACAAACGCTAAAAAAATCACTACACACACGAAAAAGGTCC
>DXAP01000048.1 GCA_019116985.1 Candidatus Ligilactobacillus excrementavium
CCGTATCGCTACGCTCCGGGCACGCACCAGCCTCCCAGCCAAACACTTTAATCTAGTTATTGAAGTATAAAAAAGAACCCTACCATAAAGATAGTGTTCTCAGGACCATCAACACCATTTGACAAAGTCCCAATAAAAATAGACAAAGAAAAAGCCATGATCTTACAAAATGTAAGATCATGGCTTAATAGAACTACGCATAAATTACGTAACAATTCTTATTTTAATTAAAATTCAGCAGATGTGTAGACTTCAGAAACGTCTTCTTCATCTTCCAAATGATCGATCAAACGTTGGACTTTTTCCATCTTTTCATCAGGAACTTCAACTCTTGTCTTTGGAACCATTGTGAGTTCAGCTGTATCCAATTCGTATTTTTGTTGTAATGCATCGCGAACTTCAGGGAATGCCTTTGGATCAGTATAGATTTCGAAAACATCATCATCTGTTTGCAAATCATCTGCACCAGCATCGATCACGTCTTCAAACATTTGATCTTCATCAGCATCCAGATCTTCACGTGCAATAGCAATATAACCTTTACGATCGAAGATAAAACTAACTGAACCAGATTCACCCAAACTTCCACCATTATGGCTAAAGTCAGCACGAACTGCAGAAGCAGTACGATTACGATTATCAGTTAATGTGTGTACTAAAAAAGCAACACCAGCTGGTCCATAGCCTTCATACGTTATTTCTTCATAATTAGCACCATCAGCGCCACTTGCCTTGTCGATCGCACGCTTAACGTTATCTTTAGGCATGTTAGCACTACGAGCTTTATCCATCATTAGGCGCAATTGTGGGTTTGAGTCTGGGTCAGGACCGCCACTCTTTGCAGCCATATAAAGTTCTCGTGATATTTTTTGGAAAATTTTCCCACGCTTTGCATCTTGGGCGTTTTTACGGCCCTGGATGTTATGCCATTTTGAATGTCCTGACATTTCATATACCTCTTTCCGAAAATTGATTTCTTTGTGACAATAGCCATAGTAAATATTACCAAATCATTAGTGGTAACGCAAACTTTTTTGCATAAAACATAAAGACGTTCGCCCCATGAAATAGCTAGCTATTTCAAATCAGGTCAAACGCCTTCAAACTTATTTACTTGAACCACGCTTGATAAAGCCGTATGGCAGTTCAATCGTTTTTTGAGTAGATTCTTCTTTATTCATCATTTTAGTTAAGAAGCGCATCGAAACAGCACCAATATCATAAAGTGGTTGAGTAATGGAAGAAAGTTGTGGACGCACGATCTCAGTTAATTTCGAATTATTACTTGTGATCACTTCAAATTCTTCTGGGATCTTAGCTCCAGCGTCACGAGCGCCGTTCAAGACACCAGCGGCTAATTCATCATCTGCCACAAAAGCTGCTGTCGCATGGGCTGATGCAAGTGCCGGCCATAAAACTTCACCTGAACGATAACGGTAGTCAGTTTCAAAAACTAAGTTTGGATCATAATCGATACCATTTTTAGCAAGTACATTCTTATACCCCTTCAAACGGTATTCGCCATTGATCGGGTCGGATAATGGACCAGAAATAAAAGCGATCCGTTTATTACCATGGTTGATCAAATTAGTGACCGCACTTTCAACTGCTTCAACATAGTTAATATGAACACTTTCTACTTCATCTTTTTGGTCGACTGACCCTGCCAAAACAATTGGCGTTTTAGCACGTTTAAATTGTGCACGTAATTCATCTGTCAAATTATGACCCATGAAAATAATACCATCAACTTGTTTAGCTAATAAAGTATTCAAAACTTGGATCTCTTTTTGATGATTACCGTCAGAGTTGGCTAAAATAATATTATATTTGTACATCGTAGCAACATCATCGATACCACGTGCAAGGGATGAAAAGTAAACATTAGTTACATCGGGGATAATAACTCCGACTGTCGTAGTTTTCTTACTTGCCAACCCTTGAGCAACTGCATTTGGACGATAATCCAAACGATCGATCACTTCTAAAACCTTTTTCCGTGTGGCTGGTTTAACATTTGGATTGCCATTCACTACACGAGAAACTGTTGCCATTGAAACGCCTGCTTCTTTAGCGACAGTAGAAATAGTAACTGTTTTCTCTTCTCTTGAATCCATAAAATATTACCCTTTCTTACTCTTTATTTCTTTGAATTTTCATTTAGCTTTCAATTAACAGTATCTAATTTAGCAGACTTTCGCCTATAATGCAAGCGTTTCAAGAAAAAAATGTTAAAAGTTTTCATTGTTTTTTCAATAGTATTTTTCACAAAGTAAAAAAACGTTTGTGTTATAATAGCACTGTTAATTTTAATTAAAGGAGCGATTTTATGTCTCATATTACTTCCGTTCAAAAATGGTTAGCAGACAATAATTATGATATTGCCTACATTAGCGATTTTATGGACATCCAGTATTTTACCGGATTTTCAAGCGATCCGATCGAACGCGTCCTTGCACTTTTCATTTTTCCAGACAAGGATCCCTTCATTTTCGCACCAGCTTTAGAAGTTGAAGCCGTTAAAGAAATCGGTTGGAAATACCCTGTTTTTGGTTATTTAGATCATGAAGATGCTTTCGCAAAGATCCACGATCACATTGTTGATATTGCAGGTACTCCGCAAAAATGGGCAATTGAAAAAAACAATTTAACTGTCGAAAAATTTGCTTCTTTAAAGAAACAATTTCCAGATGCTGAATTTACTGGGAATGTAACTCCCTTTGTAGAGCAGTTAAAACTGTTTAAAACACCAGAAGAGATCAAAGATTTAAAAATTGCTGGTCAGTGGGCAGATAAAGCATTTGAAATCGGCTTTAATGCTTTAGCTAAAGGCCAAACGGAACAAGATGTCGTGGCTGAAATTGAATATCAGTTGAAGTTACAAGGAATCATGCACATGAGCTTTGATACATTGATCCAAAGCGGTGCCAATGCTGCTGAAGCTCATGGAGCTCCACGTAAAACTAATATTCAACCAAACCAACTTTGTTTATTTGATTTAGGTGTTGTTTATAATGGCTATATCTCAGATGCTACCAGAACAGTTGCCTTTGGTGAAGTTAGCCAACATGCCAAAGATGTTTATCAGGTATGTTTAGAAGCTCAACTGACAGCTCAAGCAGCTGCAAAACCAGGTATTACAGCAGCACAGCTTGATAAGATCGCACGCGACATCATTGAAAAGGCTGGTTATGGTGAATACTTCAACCATCGTCTTGGACATGGTATGGGACAAAGTGAACACGAATTCCCATCGATCATGGCCGGTAATGACCTTGAGTTACAACCTGGCATGTGCTTCTCCATTGAACCAGGTATTTATATTCCTGGTGACGTCGGTGTACGTATTGAAGATTGTGTACACATCACTGAAAATGGCGCTGAACCATTCACACATACTTCTAAAGAATTACAAGTATTACCAATTAAATAGTCATTTTAATGATGCTAGGACATAACTAGCAATTCTAAAAGGGCCGTTGATCTAACCTTATGGGGATAGATCAACGGCCCTTAAACTTGCTCCAAAGCATCTTTTGTCTTGTTCTCTTTTACTATCAGATCACTAATTATTGTGTGGATAAAACTTTTCTGTGGGGCGAAAACCTTCCTGCTCAGCATTTTGCTTAACTTTGCTAAAAGCAGAACGGTGGTCGATCACAATATCATCTTGCATGACTTCAGATTCATCATCAAAATTTTGCCGGGCCGAATTTAAATGGCCCTTTAGTTTGGACGTTGAGTCTTTTAAAGAAGACAAAGCAGCTTGTACATTTGTACCTGCAAAATCAGCTGCCTTTGCTTCCATATCTGCCGCTTTATCACGACCGGTTGCAAACTTATCATCTAATTTCACGGCCAATTGGTCTTGTTTTGAAGCAGTCAACTGATGCCAGTATATGTAAGCACAAGCCAACGCAGACATCCCAACGCCAAATCCAATCAGAAAATTTTTTTTCATAATTAGATTTCCTCCTTAGAAGTTTTGCCCTTTCTGTTTTTTACTTTATCAAAAATTTTCTTACCAAAAGTAGCTATAGAAGAAAACTTAGAAACATTACCTATCGTACGTGTTGAAGTTGCCACTTTTCTAACTGCACCTTGACCTGCGGTGTTCAAATCAGAAACACTTTCACTCAGATCAGCTATAGCAGTAAATAATGGATCGATCGTTTTAACCTTGCCATTAACATCTTCAACTAAATCATTAGTCTTATCCAAAAGATCATTGACTTGATCTAACATCGAATCTGCATCCTTAGTCAAAGTTTCGACCGTCTGATTGACTTCATTTAGTGTTTGAACTAAACGAATCAATACACGACAAAGATAGATCACCAAAATCAAAAAAGCAATTGCTGCGATAAACCCCGCAATTTGTCCAAAAGTTATATTCATACTCATTTCCTCCTAAAATAAAAATAAGTCATCAAATAATCAGTTTTTGCCAAACAAACTACATCAAACACTCAGCCTGTCAAAACTAAAATCAATCTCAGACTATTTTTTAAATGATTCTTATTGTTTAAAGAATATCATTACAGCAATAAAACTTCAAACAAAATCTTTTGCTCAGGCCCTGCAAAAGCCAATTTAAACTCGCTAATTACTATTTTATATTCACGACTTGCTAAAGGTAATACTTAACCAAAAACACTGTTTTAAATTCTTTTCTAGTTAAAGTTTGCTTCAACTATAGCCAAAAAGCGCCAAGAAATAGCGCAATGTGATCTAATTAAACATCTTAATTTCAAATTAATGTAAACAACTTAATTTTTTTGATATCATAGAAAGTATAAGTTATAGAAGGAAGTGAATTAATTGTACTTTGCTCAAAGCAATTTTTTATTAGCGGCAAAGGGAAAAAAATTTTTTAAGCTTAACGTTTTAGAACGTTACATTGAAAATTTTGATTGGGACAAAGCAATCAGTTCGATCCTGCAAACATTGGGGTCTTTAATTTTAGTTTCATTACTTTTCCTAATTGTAAATTTTGTTGGTAAAAAATTGATCAGACGCGGTTTTGAATCCCGTAAAAAGCCTAATAATAGCCATTTCTCAGAAAATCGGAAGGCCACGATCTTTACTTTATCTCAAAATATTTTCCATTATGCTGTATTATTCTTTTATCTTTATGCGATCCTTTCTATTCTTGGTGTTCCGGTAGGTACATTGATCACCGGAGCTGGAATAATGAGTGTCGCACTTGGACTTGGTGCACAGGGCTTTGTTACTGATATTGTTACAGGCTTTTTTATTTTGCTCGAAGAACAATTTTCAGTTGGTGAATACGTAAAACTCGGCGAAGTATCAGGGACCATCCATTCTATTGGCCTTAGAACTACACAGGTCTTAGGAGATGACGGCACCTTACATTTTATCCCTAATCGTAGTATTACGATCGTCAGCAACTTTTCCAGGAATGATATGCGTGCACTGATAGATATCCGGATCGACCCGAATAAAGATATCAAACAAATGGAAAATATCATTGAACAGGTCAACGATAAATTGACCCCACAATACGATGAAATAACTATTTCTCCACAGATCCTTGGAACAGTTGATCCTGGAAACGGCACGTTGGTTTTACGAGTAACTATTTACACTAAAAATGGTGCGCAAGGGACGATCCAGCGTGATTTCTTATCTGCTTACCTTGAAGCACTAAGTGATGCGGGTTTCGAGATCCCAGCACCACCCTTAAATTTAGAATAATAAAAAAGAAGCTGAAACATAACTAGCTGTGTGATTTTAAAAGGGCTGTCGATCTATCCCATTAACTGGGTTAAATCGACGGCCCTTAAACGTGTTCCAAAAGATTGAAGCCTTACTGTAAGGACGATTGGGTTATTCTGGTTCTTCGCTTTGCTACGACCCAAAATAACGCAATCGCCGTTACAAATCGGCTTCAAAACATCTTTTGTCTCACTCTCCTTTAAATGTATTCCAAAAGATTTTTTTCTCACTCTTAATTGGCTAATTGTGCAGCACGCTGAGCTAAAAAGCCACTAAAACCACGTACACCAGCTCCAATGGCTGCAGTATCAGGTGCCATTTGGTCAGAATGTAGGGAATAAGGAGAATCGACTCCTAACCAACACATTGTGCCAGGTATCTTAGATAGCAAAAAGCCAAAATCTTCGCCAGTCATTGCAGGTGCAGTCTCGATGTATTGCAATGAACTTGATTTAAAATACTTTATTATTTCGGCTGTTGTATTTTCATTATTTTCCACTGGGAAATATCCGCCCTGATGGAGATCAATATCCACTTGACAGGCAAAGGAATGAGCGATTCCTTCAGCGATCCGGCGAACTTCCTGTTGGATCGCCACGTTAACATCTTGAGTCAATGCACGAATAGTGCCATCTACCTGGCACTGCCCTGCAATGACATTTCCAGTTGTTCCAGCTTCTAGGTGACCGATCGTTACAACTCCTGCCTTAACTGGATCGATCCGACGGCTAACAATTGTTTGAAGTTGTGAAACAAACTCTGCCCCACATACGACCATATCATTAGCTTGGTGTGGAAAAGCCGCGTGACCGCTTTTACCGCTAAATTTAATATGTATCTCGCACGTTCCAGCAAACAAAGTGCCTTGTCGACAACCGATTGCTCCGGCTGACAAGTCAGGATTATCATGCAAAGCATAGATCTCATCAGGTAACCAACTTCCTAAAACACCACTTTCATAAAGTTGCTTGCCACCACTTGCATTTTCCTCAGCTGGCTGAAAAATAAAGGTAAGTGAAACAGCTGGCTGTTTTTCGGCAAACTTTGCTAAAATCCCTAAAGCAACCGTCATATGTAAATCGTGACCACAGGCGTGCATTTTACCAGGATGTTTAGAAGCAAAAGAAAGCCCTGTTTTTTCCGTCACAGGCAAAGCGTCTATATCTGTCCGATAGCCGATAGTATGACTAGTATCTTGGCCAACAACATGGACCAAGATTGCTGTTTTCCACGTTCTAACTTCCAAAAAATCTTGGGGCATTTGTGAAATGATCGTTAATAATTTTTGTTGAGTTTCAAATTCTTCCATGCCGATTTCTGGAATTTGATGTAAACCCTGATAAATCTGGAGTAAATTTTGCATCTTGATCATCCTTTTTATTTTAAATAATTATCATTAACCTGAATTATTCATACTTTTCCCTTAAGGACTACTTTTTGTTGTTGTCATGCTAGTTCGCATCTTTTTCGTTTTTCACCTGTTGGGTGTACAAAAAGAGCACATCCTGTGCTATTGTAAAGTCGATGAAAACCACAAAGAACAGGAGTGCTCCTTATGTCAACTTTACATCATGAAAAACTTTTATTCAATGACCAGATCAACATTTCTAATGACGGTGGTGAGTTAGCGAACGATGCCGGAACTTTATTAATTGCTGAATTTCTGCACCAAATTCACTTTGACCAGCTCTTAGAAGATAACTTGCATTTTAAAGATGACCGTAAATATTGTACCTTTCCCTTGAACAATTTATTTAAGCAGTTGCTGTTGCAATTGCTGGCAGGATACTGCCAAGATCAGTCGGCTAATACCTTGTCACACGCCGTTGATTTTAAGCTGGTCTTGTCTCAAGCGGTCGCTTCCCAGCCGACACTTTCACGCTTTATCAATCACATTTCAGCGTCTGGGCTCTTTTCAGTCAAATCATTGCTCGGCTCGGTAGCTCACTTTGTTCTTGGGCAGCTAAATCAACATCAGCTGATCCTTGATCTAGATTCGACACATGCCGATACGTTTGGTGACCAAGAAAAGAGTGCTTATAACGGTCACTACCAGACCAACGGTTATCATCCTTTACTAGCCTTTGATGCTTTATCGGGCTGCTTGTTGAATGCTCAATTACGCCCCGGCAATCGCTATACTTCCCAAGGTGCGACTAAATTTTTATTACGGAGCTTACGGGGCTATGACGGATCTTCCCTGGATGTCTTAGTGCGAGGAGATTCTGGTTTCGCAGCTCCAGGGATCTACCATGCGTGTGATAAAAAGCAGGCTAAGTTCGTGATTCGTTTAAAAGCGAACTACCAGCTCCAAAGTCGGGCTGAGCACCTGATCCAAGTGGGTGACCAGGACTTCACCGAAGCTGAAGTCCAATGGCATGTCCTGCGAGACTATTGTCCTCAAAGTTGGTCACGACCTTATCGTGTGATTATTAAATCAACGCGGCCGGCGGGCAACTTTCTGTTTGACCATGAGTTTATCGTGACCAACTTGGAAGAATTAAGCGGTCCACAAGTCTTTGCCCTCTATCACCAACGCGGTTCCATGGAAGACTTGATCAAAGAAGTTAAACGTGGCTTTCACTTTGATAAAACGGACAGTTCTAGTTTTGAGGCCAATGAGTTCCGGATGCTGGTAGCTGGGGTCGCTTATAATATACTGCAAGCCATGAAGAACTTAGTTTTACCAACAAAGCTTAAACACGCTCAGGTCGGGACGATCCGTTTTAAATTACTCCATGTGGCAGCTAAGGTCACGCACCATGCGCGTCAAGTTTGGGTCCATTTATCTCAGACCAATGTGTTCGATAAATTATTTTGGCAGACACTGTTCAAGATTCAAAATCTAAAAATATATCCGCTGTGAACTCACAAAATAAAAAATGTTTTTCTTAGGGAAAGGGTGAAGTCTGTCCTTTTTTAAACAGTCCGACAACAAAACTAACAAAAAGCTGCTTTTTTTACACACTAAAGTGACTTTGCACAAAGTTTTTACTGCAACGAAAAGTATGAATAATTCAGGATTAATATTAACAAAAATTCACAAAAATAGCCGAACTTTAAGCTTTAAAATTCGACTATTAACGATTATTATTTTTAAAGCTGTCTTAGGTCATCGACCAAATCAACTTTGGAACCATTGACATCAGCTGCATCTTTAACTTTCTTTGCCGGTGTCCCTGTGACTACACTTCCTGCAGCCACATCTTTAGTAACCACTGACCCAGCACCAACTACAGCACCTTTGCCAACAGTCACACCCTCAAGTACAACTACATTGGCACCGATCAAAACATTATCTTCGATAGTGACTGGTTTAGCTGAGGCTGGTTCAACTACCCCTGCCAAAACAGTTCCTGCACCAATATGACAATTTTTCCCAACTAATGCACGTCCGCCTAAAACAGCACCCATATCGATCATCGTACCCGCACCGATCTCTGCACCAATATTAATTATTGCACCCATCATGATCACAGCATTATCACCGATTCTTACTTGATCACGAATGATCGCACCTGGTTCAATACGTGCATTGTATTTTTTAGGGTCAGCTAGTGGAACGCCAGTATTTCTACCCACTGTTTCAACGTGACTTTGATTTATTTTTGCAGTTGATTTAATAAATGCTGCAACATCTTCCCAATCTCCAAAAACAACACCAGCCTGATCTCCTAAATATGCATCAATTTGTTCTGGAACTTTTAGTCCTTGCAAATCACCCTTTATAAAAACTTTCACTGGTGTCTTTTTTTCAGAATTCGCAATTGTTGCAATAATTTCTTGCGCGTCTAATTTAGCCATTCTCATTCCTCCAACTGTAAAAATACTTTCTCATACTTGAAATTAGAAATATCTTGCCATACTTATTTAGTTTCTTCAACTATTGGGGTGATCTCATACTCATTACCGATCTCATGAGCCATATGATTAACACTCTTTAATAATTCACGCCGTGTAATAATTCCCATAAATATACCATTTTCATCGACGACAACAACAAAGTTTTCATCGACCAATATATGCAAGGTATCTTCTAGTTTAAAGGGGGCTTGGATGGTAAAAACATCTTTTTCCATCACATCAGCCACCGTTAAATTAGAAAGTTTACTCGGGTCGATCCCATTTAAACCAAGCATTGTTTCAGTGATCATTGAAAGTGACAGCAACCCCTTAAAATACTGTTTGCTGTCTAAAACGGGGATTTTAGCATATCGAACTTTAGTCAAAACAAGAAATGCATGTTCTAAATTATTATTTTCCAGCACATTAGCAACTAACTCTGCAGGTATCATAAATTTATCTTTACGCTGCTCCATTAGTTGTTCAACAGCTTTCGCTATCATTCAAATTACCTCCTTGAATTACGGCCGCTATATATATTCTATTAAATTCAGCTCAAATTACAACAAATAACCAGCTAACTTGAATAAAACTTCAAAAAAGATCATAAAAAAGCTCCAGTTTCGCTATTTCACAAAACTGGAGCTAGTCCTAACTAATTATTTCAAACGGTCATTTAATTTCTTTGTTAATTCTTCATAGCCAGGACGACCTAATAAAGCAAACATATTTTGCTTGTAAGCTTCGACACCAGGCTGATTAAACGGATTGATACCGTTCAGATAACCAGAAACAGCGACTGCAGCTTCAAAGAAGTAAATCATATAACCCAAAGTGTATTCTGTTTGATCAGGAATATCAACGATCATGTTTGGCACATTACCATCAGTATGGGCTAATACAACACCTTGCATAGCCTTGCCGTTCACATAATTCATTGTTTTATTGCTAAGATATTCCAAACCATCCAGATTTTCTTCATCTGCTGGGATCTTAGTATCTGTTTGTGGTTGGTCGACTCGGATAACTGTTTCCATCAAATTACGCCGACCTTCTTGGATATATTGTCCAAGGGAATGTAAATCAGTTGAAAAGTTGGCTGAAGAAGGATAGATACCCTTTTCGTCTTTTCCTTCAGATTCGCCCATTAACTGTTTCCACCATTCTGAGAAATACTGTAATGATGGCTCATAGTTTTCAAGGATCTCAGTCGTATAGCCCTTACGGTATAAAATATTACGCAAAGCCGCATACTGATATGCTTCATTTTTCGTTAAATCAGCGTCAGAATACTCCTTACGAGCATCAGCTGCACCTTGCATTAATTTATCAATGTCTGCACCAGAAGCTGCAATTGGTAATAGACCAACTGGTGTTAGAACAGAAAAACGTCCACCAACATCATCAGGGATGACAAATGATTCGTAACCAGCTGCATCAGCTTCTGTCTTTAAAGCACCACGTGCACGATCTGTAGTAGCATAGATCCGTTCCGTTGCGCCCTGCACACCGTATTTCTTGATCAATTTTTCCTTAAAGACTCGGAACGCAATTGAAGGTTCAGTTGTTGTTCCTGACTTGGAAATTACATTGACAGAAAAGTCGCGGTCACCGATCAGAGCAACTAATTGTTTTAAATAAGAACCTGAGATCGAATTACCAGCAAAAAAGATCTGTGGAGCATTTCTAGTTTCAGCAGGAAGTAAATTAAAGAACGAGTCATGTAAAAATTCGATTGCTGCACGTGCACCTAAATACGAACCACCGATCCCGATCACTACTAAAACCTCTGAATCAGATTGGATTTTTTGAGCGGCTTTTTTGATTCGTTCAAATTCATCTTTATCAAAATCCTGGGGTAGGTCTAGGAAGCCTCTAAAATCATTACCCGCACCTGTTCCGTCGCGTAACTCTTTGTCAGCAGCAGACACTAATGCCTGCATTTCCCCCAATTCATTTTCATGAACAAATTTTTCTAAATTAGAGCTGTCAAATGAAATATGAGCCATTTTGAAATCTCCTTACTTTTGATATTGTTTACTTTTTCATTATACATCACTTACACATATTTTAAAGTAAAAAACCGATAAACCATGATTTTTCCTTGCAAGCACTTAAATTAAATTATTTCATCATTCAGAAGACTTAATTTTGCTAACAGCTGAAGAACTACTACTTGAATCTTTATTTTCCTTAGCTGACTTCTCTCGATTCTTTTGAATTCTTTTCTTAGCACTTGAAACATTAGCATCATTGTCATCCGTCTTTTCTAATTCTGGTGCATCAGAATCATAATCGTCAATAGTCGTTTTATCATCATTTTTGGACCACAGACTATTGGAACGGTCACGCATTTTCTTTTCAGTTTGGATCAATTTGTCAAAATCGTTCTGATAATCATATTGCTTTGGATCAACTGGTTTAAAGCCATTTGGTACATAAAAACGCAACAAATTCTTATTATTAAGCGAATCAGATAAACCTAATTGACGTGTAACTTGTGCTGACTCTTCTTTTAATTTCTTTTTTTCATCTGCAGAAGGATGTGTTACAACAGCCCCCGTGCCATTTTCATAAACAGTATTTCCGACCACCGTATGTTTTGGCGTAACAAAATTATCATTCCTAAAAGCGACCGTTTGGTCATGTTCAGGCGAAAATAGATCTGTCCCGAACTGTACGTACTTGCTGGTATCTATCCCTGCTAAATGTAAAAGTGTCGGTAAGACATCGATCTCACCACCAAATTGTTTTTGAACCCCACCATCGTGTTTGCCAGGAACGTGGATCATAAATGGTACACGCTGTAATTGTGCATTATCATAATCGCTCCAAGTCGAAGAAGATTTGCCTAATAATTGAGCCAACTTAACATTGCGCGTATCAGAGATCCCGTAATGATCACCATACAAAACGATCATAGAATTATCATATAAGCCTGATTTTTTCAAATAATCAAAGAATTCTTTAACCGCTTGATCCAAATAATGTGCAGTGACGAAGTAATTATTGATTGAATTATCTGACGTATCAGCAGCTGTGAAGTCTGTATTTTCTTTGTCTAAATTATACGGAAAATGGTTAGAGACCGTAATAAATTTAGCATAAAATGGCTGTTGCATTCGTTCTAAATACTTGACTGAATCATGAAATAACAACTTATCCTTTAAGCCGTATTCGCTCAAATTGTTAGAATCCTGGTTAAAGTAGCTAGCATCAAAGAAATTTTGGTACCCCATATTCGGATAAACACTGTTACGATTCCAAAATGAACCATTATTTCCATGGAACACCGCTGAAGAATAACCAGCCTCTTGATTTAAGATAGACGGAGCTGCTTGGAAAGTATTGTCTGTACCCAAAGCAGAGAAAAGCGATCCTTGAGGCAGACCGTATGTACTAGTTTCTAACATATTTTCTGCATCTGAAGTTTTTCCCTGACCAACCTGGTGAAAAAAGTTTTCAAAGCTATACATATCTTTACTGTTATATAAATTGTTTAAGAACGGTGTAACTTCTTTTCCGTCTAATTTATAATTGATCAAAAATTGTTGAAAACTTTCTAAATGGATCACGATAATATTCTTATTTTTTGCTGCACCAAACATCTTCGGATCTGGTTTAGCATGATGTTTTGAAGTATACTGCAAGATTTTATTGAGGTCAGCCCCATCAGCTCGGCTTCTAGCCTGGTTATTCTTGGCAGTTTTTAAACCATCGTAGACTGTAAAAGTGTCGATACCCAAATATTTGACCAAATAATTACGATCAAAAGTTCGCGTCAATAATTGCGGCCGGTCGATCTCGCCTAAAACAATATTAAACATCAGTGAAAAAATGGCAAAAGAAGTAACCGCAACGGCGGATCTTTTTTTGAGTGGACGCTTGTCAAGTTTGATAAACTTAGTCAGCAACCCGATCAAAACCAAAATCACATCGCCCACAATAATAATGTCTTGTGGCTTAACAAGTGCAAATGAACTTCCACTCAACCCCTGTGAAACAGCTGAATAGCCAAAAATAACGTTCATTGTCATAAAATCAGTAAATTCACGATAATAGATAACACTAAAAAGAAGTAAAGCAGTATTGGCAATATATATCAACATCATCGTGATATATGCGGGCAAAGTTCGCTTGATATATAAACCGATACTAAATAATAAAAGTGTGGTAGCAAAAGGATTGATCAACATAACAAAATATTGATAAACACCTTTGACCCCTAAATGGAAGTCAATCAAATAAACCAGGATAGTTTTGATCCAAAACAATGCGATCAATAAACACAAAAAACCGATCCTCGTATTGATAAACTCACGAATTCTTTTTAAATTCAAATCAGATCGAAATCCTTTCAAAATCTCAAGATATATACCCTAATAGTCTATACTATTTTTCAAGTTACCGTCAATTTTACCTGCTGAAATTAGCAAAGATTTAAGGCTTTAAAAATAAAAACCTCTATTTTATTCAAAAAAAAAGAAGTTTCGAATTTCTCGAAACTTCTCTGCGATGGAGATGGCGGGGGTCGAACCCGCGTCCAAGCATATCGCCGCTTAAATATCTACGTTCATATTCATGCTATTTAAATCTCGCTCTTAGTCACGCCGCATGTCAGGGCAAAGCACTAACAGCCAACCTGATGATCTCTTTCTTACATTACAGGTGGAAACATAAGACGTAGCCTACTTATTATAGGACCCGGAAATCGGTACATAGGCGATACCGGCCGGATCTACGTTAAAGCTGACTAGGCAGCTAAAGCGTAAGAGTTATTGTTATTTTTTGCAGTTATATTTTAACTGAGCGTTTTATGGTAGTCGCAACCTACCAAACGCAATTTAAGCTCGACCTATACCTGTCGAATCCAAAACATCCCCATAACTTACGTACTTAGTATAGCATAGCATTGTCAACAGGTAAAATTTAAAGTCTGACTAAATTTTACCATTTACCTGGATTCCAGATCCGCCCGTCTAATTCTCCTTCTGTCTGAGACAAACGCTGGTCTTGCTTTAGCACTAATAGTTTCACTTGCTGCAAAAAAGCTCGTTCTTCATATTGAGTACAAGAAGCAAGTAACTCATCGCAACGTGAAAGTATCCATTCACTATCACTACTCATAGGTCACCCTCCTCAACATTTTTGATCATAGAAATTTCATCTTTGATCTCATCCAAACGCTCACTACGATCACTAATTTGCTGACTGATCATATTCAACAATTGGCGCTCGTTATCATTTTTAGTAGAAGCTAACCGGTCTAAACGTTCCATAAACCACTTTTCTTGATCACTAAAAGAGTAATCTTTCGGTAACTCTAAGTACTTCAAATAGTCGATCAATAGCTTTTGATGTTCTTTGTCCGTTTGATATTCAAATTGCGAGATCAAAAAATATGGCATCATTTGCATATCCAAATTATCAGCTAAAGCTACAAATGGACGCAATAGTTCACTAAGTGAATATTTTTGCTTTTTACCTAAAGCAAATTCACGTTCAGGACGACCAGTTGACACTACCAAACCTAATTCTTTATTATGCAGTTTTTCTTTATAAGGCGTGATCAAACAATCAGCAAACCATTGATGCAATACAGCCGGAGCGCTATACCAATATAAGGGGAACTGAAAAATTATTCTTTCAGCAGCCAAAACATCTTTCATCTCTGATCGTGGCACAAAACCTGTGGTTATATCATTAGACAAAACACGACGTTTTATATTATTGTCCGTTCCTGTTACTGCTTGTTTTAAAAAAACCTGTGTCCCAGAATCAGCCTCTTTTGGATGTGCAACTAAAATTAATGTTTTCACGACCTCGATCCTCCTCTTTTACATTTTATCCATCGTATCATTTAACAACTGATCAACCAAGATATTACCTGCATTTTTAGCATGTCCTTTAGTCCACTGAAATTCTAAGTGTGTGAAATACGGCAATAACTTACTGATTTCTTGCCATAGTTCTTTATTAGCAACTGGTGTTTGACTAGCAGTTTTCCAACCTCTTTTTTTCCAGCCAGTGATCCAATGTTTAGTAATAGCATCCAGCACATACTTGGAATCTAATGTTGCAACTATTTGTTCATTTTGCCAGCCCTGACGTCCGATAAATTTCAGTGCTTTTAGTAAAGCCATAATTTCCATTTTGTTATTAGTACTACCATATTCTCCATTTGTGGCTGTATATTTCTTACCATCTTTAACCGCACAAAAAGCCCATGCGGCACGATCATCTTGTTTAACGTGTTGCCCTTTTTTATTTCCATGATTACGCGAACCACCATCAGTCCATAATTTGATTGCGTGCGGGTTTATTTTAGTAACTTCTTTTTTAGGGGCCTGTGTTTTCTTTGATGGAATTTTTCCACCATCCTGCAACCACTGCAGTGCTTCTGCTTGTGTTTTAAAGCTCTTATATTTTGCACCCGCATACCCACTGACCTGGCGTTCACATTCTGGCCAACTCGTAAATATTCCGGTTTTTTTACCTTTAGCGACCGCATAAAATTTAGTAGAGATAACTTTCAACTCCAATCATATGTGAATTTGACCAATTAATTCTAAACTATCTAGAAATGAAAATAAAGAAAAAAACCGTTCAATTAACTGTTTAATACAGAAATGAACGGCTTTATTTAATTATAGTCACTTACTGTCCCCCACTTCGATCCGTAATTCATGGATCACATCTTCTAACTGAGTTAACGGTTCAGAAAGGGTCAAGTAATATAAACTTTGTAAACCATTTTTACGAAAGGCAACTAGACCTGCTTCACGTAAAATTTTCAAATGATGAGAAACTGCTGGTTGCGTAATTGACATCTCTTCTGTCATATCTGTCACGGTTAAACCTTCAGATAAATGGTTACACAACAAAACAATGATTTTTTGCCTATTACGGTCTGCAAGTGCATTAACGACTTCAAAATCATCAACAAAGTTTTCAATGGCTCTACTTTGTGATGCTGTTAATTGAGCTGTTGGCATTAACTTTACACTCCTTTCATGGACAACCTGTAACCTCGTATATAGAATATCATGAATGAACATTTTAAGCAAACGTTTACATTGCTGTCACATACCATAGAAGCCTAAATATAAAAATAAATCGACAAAAACATTAAAAATGTACCTAACATTACTGTCAGATGCCAAAAAACATGGGTGTATTTTAACCCTTTAATACTATAAAGTAAGGCACCAAAAGTAAATGCTAAACCACCACAAAATAATAAGGTCATCCCAATGCCTCCTAAGCCAACTAAAAGTTGTTTAATGCCTAGAATACATGTCCAACCCATTAGTACATAAACCAATGTTTCAACATTTTGTTTGCGCTTTTTTGACAAAATATGATAAGTTGTTCCAAATATAGCAGATAACCAAATAACAGCCAGCATACTCAACCCAAATTTACCGCCGATCACTAATAGACAATACGGAGTATATGTACCTGCGATCAGCAAGTAGATCCCACAATGATCAAATATTTGAAAGACCCGATTAGCCTTCGTAAAATAAAAGCAGTGAAATAAAGTTGAAAATAAGTACAAGCTTATTAAGGAAACACCATAAACCACGTAGGCAAAAAGAGCTAAATGATTTCCAGAAGTTACTCCTTTAATAATTAAAGATACCACAGCAAATCCGCTTAATAAAATACCGACACCATGTGTAATTGCACTCCAAACTTCGTTAATAATTTGGCTTTTCTTATCCATAGCTCCCAACTCCCTTTATACTTAATAGTATAGCATAAGTATATTTGTTTTCAACTACATCTAGACTTTAAATCTATGTAATAAATGTTAAAATAAAGTTATGGTAATTTAGAAGACTATCTAAAACTGAGGTGCTAAAAATGGAATCAACTGAAAAACTAGAATTACCGTACTGGCAAGAATTCCCCGACATCGATCTATACATGGACCAACTTGTTAGTCTTGGAAATCGTTATTTATCTGAGCTATCAACTAACGCGATCACACCATCAATGGTCAATAGCTACGTTAAAAAGGGCCTGATCTCACGTCCGATCAAAAAGAAATACCAACGCAGACATTTGGCAGAGCTGATCATAGTTTCACTGTTTAAATCTGTGTATTCTTTGGAAATAGTCAAACAAATTATTCTGCAAATATTTAAAACAAGCGATACTCAAGCTGCTTATGACCATTTTGCAAACCTATTTAATTATGACTTACGCTTGATCGATGGACAAAGCATCCCTGACGTTAAAGAAGTGGCACAGACTGAACCAGTTTTAAATAAGGTCGAAGAATATACGATCCGTGCCTCGATCTACCAAATGCTGGGTCAAAAGGAGATTGCTAAACATACTTCTTTATCCGCCAAAGACTCAAAAAAATGAGAGTGAGCCAAAAGATGCTTTGAAGCCGATTTGTAACGATGATCACGTTATTTTAGGTTGTAGCGAAGCGAAGAACCAGAATAACGCAATCGTTGTTACAGTATGGCTTCAATCTTTTGGAACACGTTTAAAAACAGAGAGCAGAGCGTGGCGTTTAGAAGGTGAGCACTAATTGACTAGTCGGATATGATGCGTTTTTTGCATTAGAGCCGGCTAGTTAGTTAGGCACAGCCTTCTGCCAGGCGAAACTCAT
>DXAP01000049.1 GCA_019116985.1 Candidatus Ligilactobacillus excrementavium
TGTTTAGATTCTGGTGCACTTTGTAAATAAAGTCGTGGGTCAGAAGGCTCATCTTCATTTGCTAAACGCATTTTAAAAATTTTGATTTGCGGATTTTGTTGGTAGACTTCACGCTTGCCTTGTAAAGCCACGACCCTACCAGCTTGATATTGTGCCACGTCTTCTTCTGAGGCATCCCAGAATTTAGCACTGATCTCACCGGAACGATCCGCGAAGTTAAATGCAATAAATTTCTTACCATTCTTTGCGATCCTTACATCAGCACCCTTGATCAAAACAAACAGTGCCATGTTGTCATCAACTTGATAGTCAAAGATCTTTTTTGTTTCCAAAATTTGCCTCCTGTTTTGCAGTACTTTTTACTTTTTAAAACTAAATTTAATACATATTTAGTGTCCCTATCTATTTTACCAGTCTCGGCAATTAATTGAAAAAAGAAAGTGAGACAAAAGATGTTTTGAAACACGTTTAAGGGCCGTCAATCTATCCCACTAAATGGGTGAAATCGACGGCCCTTTTAGGAGCGGACAGCTAATTATGTCCCAGTTCCTTCAAAATAATTTTTAGAAAGTGTACAATTCACTGACTGGTTTAAAAATGATTTTGTTGATTTCTTCAAAAACACCATTCATAGCTTGTTCTTTTTCCATCAAATCAGATAAACTGTCATAGCCTTGAGCTTCTTCGGCAAGTGCCTTGATTTCGTTGACATCGTCATCCGAAAGATCACCTTGCATTTGTTTCGTTTGCAACTTCTTCTGTGCGTCTTGCACACGCTTAAAGCAATCATAAGCCTCAGGTTCTGCTTTAAGTTTAGCCATTGCAGCCGAAAGATCAAGATATTCTTGAGTCTGACGTAAATCTTGTTCAAGCTTGTTTGCTGAATCGTAAATATTGATCACGTAAGTGTCCTCCTTGCTTGTACTAGTAAACATTGTAACATTATATCATCGTTGACCAAAGGCTTTTCTTAGATGATTTCAAAAATTATCAACGACCCAAAATACTTTCCATGTATTCTTTACCTTTTTGCGCCGCACTACTTGCTTTATCTTTCAAATCAGAAGTACCTTGACTGATTTTATCCCGGATGTTTTCACCAGCTTTTTGGACTGAATCCCAGGATTTAGAACCATCGCCGCCTTGACCAGACACACTGTCATTATACCTTGACGAAGATGATTTAATATCAAATTTATTCTGGGCAGTGTAAGGTAAAACACCTTCCATTTCAGTCTTAAACAAGGATGCCCCAGCGTTGGCTCCCACATTTGCGATCGAATATTTGGAAGAATCAAAGCCGATCCAAGTTGCCATAACAACATCAGGTGTATAGCCGATAAACCACTTGTCATTATCATCATCATTACCATTTTCTGCGGTAGTACTTTCAGTTGATCCTGTTTTACCAGCGATAGTATAACCATATGGTTTAGCAGATTGACCAGTCCCATTATCGTAAACATCCATCATCATACTGGTCATTTGTTCAGCAGTCTTTTTAGACATGACCCGTTTTGATTTAACGTGTGATTTATCAACAACTGTTTTACCTTCTGAATCTACAATTTTCGTAATAAAATGCGGATCTTTACGGACACCTGAATTTGCAAAAGCTGTGTAGGCACTTGCCATTTGATATGGTGAGACCCCTTTTTTCAAACCACCTAATGCTAAACTCAAATTTTCGTCAGACTTATCTAACGGTATTCCGAATTTTTCGACTGAATTATATCCCTTTTTCACGCCAATTTTATTGAGTAACCAGACTGCCGAAGTATTCTTACTTAACGCCAATGCTTGGTACATCCGAATATCACCGGCATACTGATCATCCCAGTTATGGGGTGTGTAGTCATTTTTACCATAAGGCTGTAATTTGTCTTTGACTTTCGAATCATAATGATAACCATTTTCGATAGCTGGTGTATACACAGCTAAGGGCTTAATAGTTGAACCAGGCGAACGGATCAAACCAGTACCACGATTATATCCTCTGAAAACATGACTACCATCACGACCTCCAACTACGGCATTGACCCCGCCAGTTTGCGGATCCATTGCGATCGAACCAGCTTGGGCTTTCGTGCCATCGCTAGCTGCGCTCGGAAACAATGATGAGTCGGCAAATGAAGACTGCATTTTTTCTTGTTGATTTTGATTTAAAGACGTATAGATCTTATAGCCTTTATTCATAATTTCTGATTCTGATAAGCCGTAATCATTAATAGCTTCATCGATCACCGCATCAAAATAATATGGATACTTATAGCCAGATTTGTATTCATAAGTATCGTTTAAAACGATACCTGTTGCCTGATATTGTTTAGCATCAGCACTCGAAATTTTATCATTTTCAACCATCGTTTCCAAAACTACATTACGTTTTTGGCGCGCCCTTTGCGGATTATCGATTGGATTATACTGTCCCGGGTTCGACAACATAGCAGCTAAAGTGGCTCCTTGCGGTACTGTTAACTCACTAGCATGCACTCCAAAGTATTTTTGTGAAGCATCTTCAACTCCCCACACACCATTACCAAAATACGCATTATTTAAATACATCGTTAAAATGTCATCTTTGCTATAATCATTTTCAACTTGCATCGCAATAAAAATTTCTTTCGCTTTCCGTGTAAAAGTCTGTTCTTGTGATAAGAAAGCATTTTTGACCAACTGCTGAGTCAGTGTACTACCACCACCGCTGATATAATTGGCACCTGTAATTTTATTTTTGACCAATAGCCATGCTGCCCGTCCTAAGCCCTTGATCGAAAAACCATATTCATGGTAAAAATTACGGTCTTCGCTAGACAAAACGGCATTCGATACATTTTTTGACATGTCATCTTTAGACACCCATGTTCCCTTTTGCGAGTACAAAAAACCAGCTTTTTGATTTTTTTCATCGTAGACCTCAGTCGATTGCTGTAATGCTGACCTTAAACCAGAAACATCGGTCGTTTTAGCCACATATACCAGATAGATACTCGTAACTAAAAAGATGCTTAAAAATGCAACTATTAACCACCGCCAAATCTGAAATCTACTCCATTTTGCACGCAGCCATTGCCAAAAAATACCCCAATATTTTTTAAGCCATTGCTTTAAATTATTCCAAAATGATGAATCATTCATATTTATTTTTTCCTCTTATACAATATTATTAGTCTTTTATATCCTATCATACTTATAGCTGATATTAGCAGTTATCCGCCTTCTTAAAAAAGATTTAGCACTTGTAAACACCAAAAAGACCGCCCTGCAAACTAAAAAAATCCACAAACCGGTCAAAATATTGTAGTGTCTCTGATCACCAGTAAAAATGGCACTTTTTATTTACTAATGTTTTCAATAAAATAACGTGTAACTTTCTGTGCACTTTCATTATCTGGACTAAATAAAACAACTGTATCATAGCCAGCTAGCGTACCAACTATTCCTGATAATTCATCATCATCGATCAAAGCTGCCAAAACATTCGCGTTCCGTGGTGTAGTCTTGACTACATTTACGAACTGGACATTAGTGACATCTGTGACAATATCGCTGATCGTTTCTTTGATCCGCTGTTTAGGGTCCGAATAGTCTTGTTTTAATAAAACATAGTAAGAGGAACCATCTGGTTTTGTTTGCTTAATAATTTTCATCTCGCGGATATCCCGAGAAACTGTGGCCTGAGTCGCATGGATCCCCTCATCTTCTAAAGCCTGCAGTAGGCCATCTTGGTTAGTGATTTTATTTTTTTTGATCAATTGTTCAATTTTTTGTTGTCTATCTTCTTTTTTCATATTGACCTTCCTTATGTTACATTCGTTCTAATAGTAAATGAATAGTGTCTAAAAGGCCAACAGTCTAATTTAAACGACCGTCGGCTTTCTCAATCAACTATTATAACAGAATCGAGCTAATTAAAAAGGCTAATTTACCACTAGCAGTTGATCTAAGGACGTCTTTTTCATGATCAATTTGCGTGATCTAGCATTTAAAATACCATTTTCGCGAAACTTTTTAATGGTTTGACAAACAGTCGCTGTACTCGTATTAGCAAAAGATGCAATGATACGATAAGTCAAAACATTTGGTAACAAAACATCACCGTTAACAAGTTGACTACCACAATCATTCGCAAAATAAATTAAAATATTTTTGATTCGCTCCGAAATTTTGCCCTCCAAGCAAAGCTGCTGCATTACTTTTTGCAAAAAATATTTTTTCAACAAGCTTTGATGAATAATTTTAATAAAATGCTTATGTGTATTTTTTAAATAATCAAATCTTTTTAAAGGGAGTGATAAAATAGTCAAATTTTGGCAAGCGTGAGCCACTATAAATGAGCTTTGTTGTTCGGGTAATTCTAAATCTGAAGGAAAATACATTCCATGTTTCAAATATGTAAAAGCGCCTTGACCATTAGCACAAAAATCTTCTAGTAACAAAGAACCATCTAGCAACCATAAAATATGATGCCTTTCAAAAGCATCATATTTTACCTCAAATTTGGCCCCAGCCCTATACCTTAAGACAGAACCATCTACTCCCAGTATCCTTTTCTCACTTAAATCAAATTCTGAAACATTTTCTAAAATATCACTAACTTCGTTTTCTAATAATGAATTCGTTGCTGTTTTCATGTTAATTTTTATAATCAGATGTTATGCGTGCCACGCTTGCATCAGACTATAAACCTCCCCACTATTTCTAAAATGCATAAGAGTAAGCACTTTTTTTATTTTTATTTTATGATTTACTAAATACTATTATTATATCACCATGATATTATTTTGTGCAAACTTTAATTTGATGTTCAAAACGATAAACGCCTGATAAATATCTATTCATAAAGAAAAAGGCTTTCGCATTCCTGAAATAATTCCAGTAAATGTGAAAACCTTATTTATAGAAACCAATTTTTGGTTCAAGTACCCAATAAATTACATTTCGTTTGGTGCATTAACACCTAACAAACGTAATGATTCCTTAAGAACAATTGCAACACTAGCTACCATTGCCAAACGAGAATCTTTTTGGTCATCATCAGTTAAGACCTTTGTGTGGGCATAATATTTATTAAAGGACTTAGACAGATGGATCGAGTATTTAGCGATAACAGATGGCTCATATTCTTCAACTGCACGTCTGACCATAGCAGGGAAATTGGATAATTGACGAACAACTTCCCATGACTCTTCGTCATTTAAGCCGGCAAGTTGAGCATTTTCAAGGTCAAAATTACCTGCTTTACGCAAAATACTCATTGCACGAGCGTGAGAATATTGTACGTATGGACCAGTTTCTCCTTCGAAACGCACAACTTCTTCCAAGTTAAAGTCAAAGTTATTCAAACGTTCATTTTTCAGA
>DXAP01000050.1 GCA_019116985.1 Candidatus Ligilactobacillus excrementavium
GTTTAGGTTTTGCTTATATCACTGGTGCGATCATCAATGGTTTGATGGGTAAACAAGATTTGATCGATTCATTAGGAATTCCAGAAAACTTTATTCCACGGATGGGGATCGTATTAGGTAACCTTGAAGATGGTTATGAAAAACGTGATGTGCCAATGGATCGTATCAAACAAAACTTTATTAAGTAAGAGAGTGAGACAAAAGATGTTTTGAAGCCGATTTGTCAAGATGATTGCATTGTTTTGGGTCGTGCAAAGCGAAGAACCAGAATAAGGATCGTTGTTCAGTAAGGTTTCAATCTTTTGGAGCACGTTTAAGGGCTGTCGATTTAACCCATTTAATGGGATAGATCGATGGCCCTTTTAGAACCACACAGCTAGTTATGTCCCAGCCCTAATAAAAGCTTTTTTTCAATATTAAAAGGCAGCTTTTTAAATAGCTGTAAATATCTAGAGAAATTAAAAAATGATAGATGTATATAAAAATTCTCGCAAACAAGTTAAGTGATAATTGTTTGCGAGAATTTTTCAGTCAAATGTTTATTTTATGGGTATTTTCTGGTTTAAGTAACATTTCGGTAATAAGTTGAGTTAGTTTTTGTCTACTGCCAAAAATGGTTTGAGCTAAGTTTTTCTTTAATGAATCACTATTTAAAGTAGCTCCAAGTAATGCTTGTTCTAAGGCATCTGCCGCGTCCGCTGTCATACTAGTGCCGAAGACTTTGATCGCTGATATTTTCTGATCCGTTGTTGCAAAATTAATGTGTAATTGCCCCTGTTGGATCTTCCTGGATGAATAATATTGGTAACCAGGATTTTTTCCGTAGTTCCAAACATTACGTCCGTATTTTTTAGCGACTAAGTCATGAATATTGTTCCAGTCTGTATTAGTTAAATGATATGTGGGAATATCTGCCCAATGTTTCACGTGAAACAAATGGAGTAATAGTTCATGTTTAAATGCCTCGGTCGACATTTGTTGATATGTGGCTGGTAACAAATTTTTTAAATTAGTGATCGGTCGATCAGCAGATAAGACACCACGTGTGACTTGGTCGCGCTTTTTAGGTGTGAGTGCTTGGCGCGCATTAGTGATGTTCATGTCAAACATCAAAGTTCCTCCAGCCGCGTAGCCGTCCTTACCTTTGATCATGCACATTCCTGAAAATTTATGGTCGTTTGCGACGAGTGCACTTTTGGCACTCACGTGACCGCCCTTTAGTCCCATTTCTTCTAAAGCAGACAAAATTGGTTCAGCAAAATAATTATAGTCACTGCAATGTTTCAAAGAACCACTTATAATATTTTCAAAAATAATGTTTCCTTGGTCATGGTAGACTGCACCTCCACCAGAAGTTCGACGTACAAGGTCAACGTTATTTTGACTTAAATAATGTAAATCAACCTCGCTAAAAGAGTTCTGTGCTGATCCAATGATCACCGATGGGCGGTTGATATAACAGATCAGGCCGTGCCCCGGGAGCTTCAAGTCGTTGATCAAATAATTATCGATCGATTGGTTTATGATCGGATCATAGGGCTCATGATTTTTAGGGGTAATGTCGATTAGAAACATATTGATCCAAGCTTTCTTCATTTGATTTATCAAATTGATTTTTAGTCATTTTATACTATAAATCAGTTCACTGTAGTGTAATCGTTATCTTATGTTACCTCTTTATTATACTTGACTTTTACAAATTATGCTCGTATATTGTAACTAATCATTCTTATCTTAAACAGAAGATAAAGTAGTCAAAGTGCTTTGTCCATGCCTTTTATTTGGTGTGGAGTGGCGCTTTTTTTGTGCCCTAAGGAGGGATTTTTTAATGACTGTGATGCAAACAACTGAATATGATACGATCGCTGCAATTTCGACTCCCCCTGGTGAGGGTGCGATCTCCATTGTGCGGATGAGCGGTGAGGAATCGTTGGAAGTTATCGCTAAGATATTTAAAGGAAAAAACTTGCAAGATGTCCGATCGCATACAATTAATTACGGACATATCGTTGATCCGGAAACCAATGAAGAAATCGATGAAGTGATGGTTTCAGTTATGCGTGGTCCAAAGACATTTACTCGCGAGGATATTATTGAGATCAACTGTCATGGTGGAATCGTGCCGACAAACAAAATTTTGCAGTTATTGTTGCAAAATGGTGCGCGTTTGGCTGAACCAGGTGAGTTTACGAAGCGTGCATTCTTACATGGACGAATTGATTTAACTCAAGCCGAATCGGTCATGGACCTGATCAGGGCGAAAACTGACCGTTCGATGAAGGTTGCTTTAAATCAATTAGACGGTAATTTATCTAAGTTGATCAAAAATTTGCGCCAAGATATTTTGGATACACTGGCTCAGGTCGAAGTTAATATTGACTATCCAGAATATGACGATGTTGAAACAATGACTACAAAGATTTTAAAAGAAAAAGCCACAGAAGTTAAAGCTCAGATCGAAGAACTCTTACGAACTGCAAATCAGGGTAAGATCATGCGTGATGGTTTAGCCACGGCGATCGTAGGCCGACCTAATGTTGGAAAATCTAGTTTGTTGAATTACTTGTTGCATGAAGACAAGGCGATCGTAACTGATGTTGCTGGGACAACTCGTGATGTGATCGAAGAATATGTCAATATTCGCGATGTGCCGTTGAAATTAGTTGATACAGCCGGGATCCGTGACACGGAAGATAAGGTAGAAAAAATCGGTGTAGAACGATCGCGCAAGGCAATTGAAAAAGCTGATCTAGTAATGGTTTTGCTAAATGCTAGTGAAGCTTTGACATCAGAAGATCGAAAGTTATTAGAATTAACTCAAGGTAAGAAACGGATCGTTATTTTGAATAAGACTGACTTGCCACGCAAGATAGATATGGCTGAAGTTAAACAGCTAGTTGGTAGCGAAGAATTGCTTAGTACGTCAGTTTTGAAAAATGATGGTTTAGATGAACTGGAAGAACAGATCGCAAAGATGTTTTTTAATGGGATCGAAAACTCTCAAACTACAGTCATGTTGACCAACTCACGTCACATTGCCTTATTGCATCAAGCGAAGGATTCTTTACAGTCAGTATTAGATGGAATCGAGTCAGGAATGCCAGTGGATCTTTGTCAGATAGACATGACAGATGCCTGGGATGATTTAGGTGAGATCACGGGTGATTCATATCAAGATGAATTATTGGATCAGTTATTCAGTCAGTTCTGTCTCGGAAAATAATGAGTGGAACATAGTGCTTAGAAGATCGTGTTTTGCAGAATGGTTCTAAGAATAGCGTATATGATTCATGGTTGTGTAACAGATGATATTTAAACAGGAGAAGAGAAATTATGCAGGAAATAAAACAGTATGCTGGTAAAGCCTACGATGTGATCGTCGTTGGTGCTGGACATGCGGGTTGTGAAGCAGCTTTGGCCGCTGCGAGAATGGGAAATAAGACATTACTAATGACCATTAATTTGGAAATGGTCGCTTTTATGCCATGTAACCCTTCGATCGGTGGGCCTGCTAAGGGGATCGTTGTGCGTGAATTAGATGCCCTTGGTGGTGAAATGGGTCGTAACATCGATAAAACTTACATTCAAATGAGAATGCTCAATACTGGTAAGGGACCAGCCGTACGTGCATTGCGTGCACAGGCAGACAAACGTCAGTATTCGATCGAAATGAAACATACTCTAGAAAAACAAGAAAACTTGACTTTGCGTCAGGGGATCGTCGATGATCTGATCGTTGAAGATGGTGTTGTTAAGGGTGTTATTACTAATACTGGTGCGCATTATAGTGCGAAGTCAGTTGTTTTAACAACCGGGACAGCAGCCCGTGGAAAGATCATAATTGGTGAATTAATGTACTCATCTGGTCCGAATAACACCCAGCCTTCAATGAAATTGTCTGGTAATTTGGAAAAGCTTGGTTTTGAACTCGAAAGGTTTAAAACTGGGACTCCCCCACGTGTTGATGGTAATACGATCGACTATTCTAAAACTGATGAACAGCCGGGTGACAAAGAACCACATCATTTTTCCTATGAATCACGTGATGAAGATTATTTGCCCGTTGAAAAGCAGCTTTCATGTTGGTTAACTTATACGAATACGGATACTCATGCAATTATCCATGATAACTTGAATCGTGCCCCAATGTTCACGGGTGTGATCGAAGGTGTTGGTCCACGTTACTGTCCTTCAATTGAGGATAAGATCGTGCGTTTTGCTGACAAACCGCGCCATCAATTATTCTTGGAGCCAGAAGGACGCGAAACTGATGAATACTACGTTCAGGGACTTTCAACTTCAATGCCTGAAGAAGTACAGCAAGAATTCGTACATTCGATCGATGGTCTGGAAAATGCAGAAATGATGCGTCCAGGTTACGCCATCGAATATGATGTTGTTTCGCCATATCAGTTGCGTCCAACTTTGGAGACAAAGCTTGTTTCTGGTTTGTATACTGCTGGACAAACTAATGGAACATCAGGTTATGAAGAAGCTGCTGGACAAGGCATCGTTGCCGGGATCAATGCTGGCCGTCATGCTTTAGGTCAAGATGAAATCACTTTGAAACGTAGCGATGCTTATATTGGAGTAATGATCGATGACTTGGTTACTAAGGGAACTAGTGAACCGTACCGTTTGTTGACATCTCGTGCCGAATACCGGTTGATCTTACGTCATGATAATGCTGATTTACGTTTGACAGATCTCGGCCATAAAATCGGGTTAGTTTCAGACGAGAAATATGCTCAGTTTGAAACTAAAAAGCAGTTGATCGAAGCTGAAATAAGTCGTTTGGCAAGTATTCGCATCAAGCCAAATGATAAGGTCAATGCTTATTTAACGGAGCATGGTGAACATGAATTGAAAGATGGTATCTTAGCTAGTGATTTCTTGAAACGTCCATATGTCAAATACAAGGATCTGTTACAGTTTATTCCTGCTCCAAAGCACGCCTTGGAACAACAAAGTATCGAACAAATTGAGATCCAACTTAAATATGCTGGCTATATTAAAAAGTCGCTGCATAAAGTTGAAAAACTCAAGAAAATGGAAGCTAAAAAGATCCCAGAGCGGATCGATTATGCTGCTATTGACGGTATCGCCACAGAAGCGCGGCAAAAATTAGAAAAGATCCGTCCCGAAACTTTAGCACAGGCCGGACGTATTAGTGGAGTCAACCCAGCAGATATGTCAATTTTGGCAGTGTATATTGAACAGGGTAAGATCGCCAAGATCGGATAATAAAAAATAATTCAAAGAAGTCTTTTTGGGCTTCTTTTTTATTTGGCAAAATATAAAAACAGTGTAATTTTTTAAGTTCAAGCTTTAACTATTTTATATGTGAAAACGTTAACGTAATATAAGAGGGTATTCTGAGTTATATTTTTTTGCTAAACATTAACTATTGTTTTTTCTAATTATATCCACTAAAATGAATACACTTTCAAGGCTAATATAGTGCCATTTATTGCTTAATGACGGTACTTATTAAGGATATATAAATTAAGCGCTTTCACGAAATATTCGTTAAAAACATTAAAAAAAGCCTTGAAAATTTTCGGTAAATAGGATATTATTACAAGTGAAATATTTCACAACAATAACAAATACCTTACTATGTTGGAGGATATTATTATGAAAACGGCAGAAAAAAATCAGAGTACAGTTCTCAAAAAACCAGTCGATGTACAAGCAAAGGCTGATGAATATACAAGTAAATTGGTTAATCAAGCGGTCAAAGCAGAAGAAAAATATAGTAATTATACTCAAGAGCAGGTCGATCAGATCGTTGCAGCAATGGCTTTAGCTGGTTCTGAATCATCGTTGATGTTAGCCCATGAAGCTGTTGACGAAACAAAACGTGGCGTTGTTGAAGATAAAGACACGAAAAACCGTTTTGCCACAGAAAATGTCTATCATACGATCAAAAATGATAAAACAGTTGGGATAATTGAAGATGATGTGATCCGTGGGAGTATTAAAATTGCTGCCCCATTAGGTGTTATCGCTGGGATCGTACCAACAACTAACCC